>NZ_LNCE01000086.1:0-8177 GCF_001445815.1 Janthinobacterium sp. Ant5-2-1
CCCCCCCCCCCCCCCCCCCCGCCGTGCTGTACCACGGCACGGCCAGCCGCTTTGTCGACGCGATCCGCGCCGGCGGTTTGCTGGCGGGCGCGCGCAAGCACGTGCACCTGTCCAGCAATCAGGAAACGGCCGTGGCCGTCGGCGCGCGCCATGGCAGGCCCGTCGTGCTGACGGTGGATGCTGCCGCCATGCAGGCGCAGGGCCACGTGTTTTACGTATCGGACAATGGCGTGTGGCTGACGGACGCCGTGCCGGCGGCCTTCATCGGTTTTTCCTGACTAATTAATGACTTAGCGCCCTGGCCTTGGCTTGCCCCTGGCGCTTGCGGCGCCAGATCAGCACGCCTGTCACGCTCAGGCCCGCCACCAGCACGCCCATGGCGCAGATGAACAGTTTGAAGGGCCAGCCCCACATCGAGGCCATGTGCAGGGCGCTGAACCAGCTGCGGATGGTGTCGCCGCTGGCCGCGCCCGTGGGCAGCCAGGTGGCCAGTTGCCGGCCGCTGGCCGCGTCGAAAAAGACGGTGGTGAGGCCCTTGTGGGCGCGCACGTCGCGGCTGCTGCGCACGTTGTAGCTGTACACGCCCAGTGCGCGTTCATAGGCCAGCGCATTTTCCTCGATGATGGTGAAAGAGTGCTGGTGCGCCAGCGCGTCCATCAACTGGCGGCCCTGCGCGCGCGCGGCGGGCCAGTCCAGCTGCGGCCCAGGTGACGGCGTGTGCCGCGCCACCACTTCCTCGGCCAGCTGGTGCGCAAACAGCGGATGCATGACGGCCGCATAAGCGCCGTACAGGTTGAAGGCGACGCCGCTCCAGGCAAACACCAGCAGCATGGCCCACAGCCACAGGCCGCCCGCGCGGTGCAGGTCGAACACGAGTTTATAGTTGCCGCTGTGGCGGCGCAGCAGCCATGACGGGCGCCAGCGCAGCAGCCATGGTTTGCTGCCCGGCGAGCGTTTTTTCAGGCGCGCGGGGAAGGTCAGGGCGGCGCCGATGAAGCAGTCGACCGTCCATACGATGGCGATCAGGCCGAACATCAGCAAGCCCGTATCGCCCAGCGCCAATGCGTAATGCAGGCGCTCGATGAAGGGCAACAGGTTGATGGCGCCCTCGCTGATCTGGCCCCAGCGACGCTGGCCCAGCACGGCCCCCGTGTAGGGATCGACGAATACTTCGTCGCTGGCCAGCGGTGATTCGTCGCCCGGGCGCAGGTAGAACACCATGCTGTGGCCGGGTGGCGCCGACAGCGGCGCGTAGCTGAGCTGCGCCTGGGGAAAGCGCGCAGCGACGGACTCTCGCAGCAGCAGGGCGTCGAGCGGCGCAGCGCCCGGCGTGGGCGGCGCCACGCGGAAGACGGCGGGCAGCATGGCCGCCTCCAGTTCATCCTTCCACGCCAGTGCGCTGCCCGTGACGCCGGTCACGATGAGGAAGCCGGCCATCAGCAGGCCGGCATAGCGGTGCATGGCCGCCAATACAGGGCGCATCAGAACCTGTACATGGCGCTGACGTTGGCCGTGCGTTCCGCATTGCGGTAGCACAGGTTGGGCAGGTAGCCGCAGTCATACAGGGTCTGCTTGTTCAGCACATTGTTGACGTTGAGGGCGAATTGCCACGGCCCGCGCGACACGCCCAGCGCCGCATCCCACTGGGTGATGCCGCCATTGCGGATGTTCAGGTTTTCGCCGTCGGAATTCGAGCGCATGGCGCCGAGAAAACGCATGCCCAGCGCCGCATACGCGGGCAGGCTGCCGGCCAGCGTGAACGATTGGCGCGCCCAGGCCGAGGCACTGTGGCGCGGCGCGCCCGCCTGCTGCAAGCCCAGGTCGCCGTTATTGCTCTTTGTGACCTCCGTATCGAGGTAGGTGTATTGCGCGATCAGGCTCAGACGGCTGGCGAACTCCGCGCGCGCCTCCAGTTCCACGCCGCGCGACTTGACCTGGCCCGTCTGCAGTAGGAAACCCGGATTGCCGATGTCCGACGTGGAGACATTGTCGCGCACCAGGTCGAACACGGCTGCCGTATAGCTGGCGCGCTGGCCCACGGGTTCGTAGCGGACTCCGGCTTCGAACTGCTTGCCGCGCGACGGTTTCAAGGCGCCGCCGCCCATCGTCGTGCCCAGTTCGGGCGAGAACGAGGTGGCATAGCTGACATACGGCGCCCAGCCGTTATCGAACAGGTAGACGGCGCCCAGGCGGCCCGTGGTGGCCGATGGCGACTGGTGGTAGTCCGGTTTGACGGCGCCGCTATGGAGGTCCGTGACGTCGCGCGACTGCGTCGCCTTGTCGCGGCGCAGGCCCGCCGTGACGACCCAGCGGTCCCACTTCAATTGATCCTGCGCGTACAGGCCCAGCTGGCGCGAAGGGGCATCGGCGCGCGTGGGCGCCTTGGACGGGACCAGGGGCTGCTTGCCGTACACGGGCTGGTACAGGTCGAGCGGCTCGATGAAGCCCCGCTGGTGGCGGTAGTCGTCCGTGTTGCGGATGTTCGCGTAATCGACGCCAAGCAGCACCTGGTGCGTCAGGCCGCCCGTGGCAAACCGCGCCTGCAGCTGGGTATCGGCGAACAGGCTTTTCGAGTCCGTGTCGACGGGCCAGAAATATCGATCAACGGTACCGTCGTCGTTCAGGCCGCCGGGGAACATGTCCGTGCGGTCGTTCTTCAGGCGCGTATAGCGCAGGTTCTGGCGCAGCGACCAGGTATCGTTGAATGTGTGCTCGAACTCGTAGCCCAGCATGGTATTGCGGCGCTTGAAGCGGTTATCGTCGCCCATCAGGTTGACACTTGGGTCGACCTGGCCGCGCGGGCCAGGCACCAGCAGCTGATTCGGGAACGCGTACTGCTGGTTGTCCTGCTCGTAACGGGCCAGCAGGGTCAGACGCGTGGCGGGGCCTGCCTGCCAGGTGAGCGAAGGGGCGAAGTACAGGCGGTTGTCGCGGTCGCGGTCCAGGCGCGTATGGGCTTCGCGGCCCAGCATGACGACCCGGTAGGCCCAGGCGCCCGGCGCGTCGATGGTGCCGCCCACGTCGGCTTTCAGCTGGCGGCGCTGGTAGCTGCCGTACTCAATTCCCACTTCGCGCACGGCGTCCGCGCTGGGACGCTTGCTGACGGCGTTGACCATGCCGCCCGGCGGAATCTGCCCGTACAGCACGGACGCTGGGCCGCGCAGCACTTCCAGGCGTTCCAGGCCGTACGGCTCGATCGAGGCGCCAAAGGTGCGGCCCGAATTGCGCAAGCCATCTTGCAGGATGCCGTTCGTTTCGATGGTGAAGCCGCGCAGCAGCGAGGAATCGTCGCTGCCCAGCGGGCGCTGGTTCGGCGTCACGCCGGCCGTGTAGCGCAGGGTTTCGTCGAGCGATTCGGCATTGCGGTCGCCGATTTCATCGGCCGTGACGACGGACACGGATTGCGGGTTTTCATTCAACGCCGTATCCGTTTTGGTGGCCGAGCCGGCGCGCCGCGCCACGTAGCCGCGCACGGGACCCGTCGCCGTTTCGCGTTCGCTGCTGGCATTGATGGTGATGGCGGGCAGGGTGGCGCTGGCTTGCGCCGGCGTGGCTGCCGGTGCCGGTGCAGTTTCCGCCCGCAGCGCATACGCGCCGTCGGCGCCCGCCACCACGCGCACGCCCTGGCCGCGCAGCAGTTCCTCGAGACCCTGGCGCACCGTGTAGCTGCCCGCCAGGCCGCCGCTGCGCTTGCCCTGCAACAGGGCCGCATCGGCCGACAGTTCCACGCCGGCCGCGCTGGCGAACGTGGTCAAGGCCCGCTCCAGCGGTCCGGCGGGTACCGCGTACTGGCGCTTCGCTTGCGTATTCTCTAACGTCTGGGCGTGGGCGGCAGGGGCCGTGACGGCGACGGCGCCCACGGCGGCGCCAGCGAGGAACAGGGCCTGGATGGCGGCGGCGAGGGGGAACGGACGCAGCTTGTGCGCGGGTGCGGTCAGGCGAGGGGGCATGGTGCAAATCCTTGGAAAGTGGCGGGAAAAAAATCGGTTCTTCCCGTATTCCGAACGAAAAGCCAAAACCCTCAACGTTTTTTCACTTATTTTTTCAGGCGGCCCGGCGCGGGCCCACGCTGACCCAGTAGCGCGTGCGATAAACCAGCTGCACAGGCAGGCTGGCGGCCAGGTTGGCCAGCGAGCGGTCCGTGTCGCGCAGCGAATACACGCCCGTCACGCGCAGGCCGGCAATGGATTCGTCGCAGCGCAATACGCCGTGACGATAGCGCTCCAGCTCGGCCAGCAGCTCGTCCAGGCGCATGCGCTCGGCCACCAGGCTGCCATCGGCCCAGGCGGCGGCACTGTTTTCGACGTTCGTCACGTCTTGCACGTCCAGGCGCGTGTAACCGGCCTGCTGGCCCGCCTGCAGGTGCAGGGCGGGGGCGCTGTCCCGCATCGGCTGCAGCGGCTGCAGGGCCACGGCGCCCTGGAACACGGCGACACGGCTCTCGCCGTCATCGAGGCGCACACTGAAACGCGTGCCCAGCGCCGTGGCCGTGCCTTGCGGCGTTGTCACCAGCAGCGGACGGTAGACGGGCGTCGTTTCATGCGCGCTGGTGACGAGGATGGCGCCCGCGCGCAGCACGATGCGCCGTTCATTGGCGCCGTAGCGCACGTCGATGGCGCTGGCTGTATCGAGCACCACGTGCGTGCCATCGGCCAGCACGATGGCGCGCGTCTCGCCGACAGCCGTGCGGTAGTCGCTGGCGGCGCGTTGCCACAGGCCCGTTTCGTGCGCCAGCAGGGCCGTGCCGCCACCCGCCGCGATCAGGCCCAGCAGCTGCAAGGCGCGCCGGCGTCCGGTCACACGGCGCTGAACCGGCGCCAGGGCGCCGCGCGCCACCTCGCGTGGCAGTGCGTCGAATTGGCGGGCAAAACGCTGCAGCCGGGTCCAGGCCCGTTCGTGCTCGGGGTGGGCGGCGCGCCAGGCGGCGCAGGCGTCGGCATCGGCCGCGCTGGCGTCTTCCGCCCACAGCCGCGCCATCCACTCGGCGGCGCGCTGCAGCACGGCGGGGGCGATGGGGGCGCTATCGAGCTGGGAACTCATGCGAATTGCGCCGCGCAGCAGGCCAGCAAGGCGCGGGCGATGTATTTTTCCACCGACGAGACGGACACCTCCAGGCGCGCGGCGATGTCGGCGTAGGCCATGCCTTCCAGTTTGCACAGCAAGAAGGCGTCGCGCACTTTAGCGGGCAGACTGGCCAGGATGGCGTCGATTTCCATCAGTGCCTCGACGATCAGCGCGCGCATTTCCGGTGTCGGTGCGGCCGCTTCCGGCTGCGCGGCGACGGCGTCCGCGTAGGCTGCTTCGATATGCCGGCGGCGGAACAGGTCCACCACGAGGCCGTTGGCGATCCGCGCCAGGTGCTGGCGCGATTCGTCGCGCCCGGGCGCGCGGCCCCGCGCGAGGATGCGCAAATACGTGTCGTGCGCCAGGTCGGCCGCATCGAAAGCGTTGCCCAGCTTGCGGCGCAGCCAGCCCTGCAACCAGCCGTGGTGGTCGCTGTAGAGCACTTCGATTTGCCGGTGCAGTTCCAGTTCGGGGCGTAGCATGCAACCTTTCCATGCCATGGTCCGCGGACAAACAGGCCTTGATGCGATTGAGAATTGTTCGTATTGTAGCCCGGTTGCGCGTGCTTGTGGCTGACTAGTGGTTCGCTAGTGGCGGGCCAGCAACGTCATTAAGCTGAAATCAGCTTGATATCGGCAATCCGCTCCACCAGCCAGACGGCTGCCACCAGGGCGATGGCCAGCGAACCCACGGTCAGCACCTGCCGGTACAACCACGTCTTGCGCAGCAGCCAGGCGAGAGGCAGGAAGGCGGCGACGATGGCCAGCTGGCCGATTTCAACGCCCACGTTGAAGCCCAGCAGGCTGGCCAGCAATGAACCCTGCGGCAAGCCCAGGTCGCGCAGCACGCTGGCAAAGCCGAAACCGTGGATCAACCCAAACGCGAAAGCGGCCACGGGGCGCTTGCCCCGGAACAGCGGCAGCAGGTTGTTCAGCGCGGCCAGGATCACGGAGGCGGCGATCGCCGATTCCACCCAGCGCGATGGCAGCGAGACGAGCGACAGGCTGGCCAGGGTCAGGGTGATGGAATGGGCCAAAGTAAACGCCGTGACGACTTTCAGCACGTCATAGAACGCTGCCTTCAAGCCTTGCTGCTGCTCGCGCAAGCCAGGCAGCAGCACGGCCGGCAGCAGCAAGGACAGCAAGAACAGAATATGGTCGTAGCCGATCCAGATATGCCAGATGCCGTGCTTTACATAGGCGCCGAACTGCGCCAGGCGGTCGGGCGCTGCCAGGGAAATCGTCTGGCGCGGGCTGTCCGGGTCGAAGATGGCCGTTTGCGTGGCGCCGCCGCTATCAATCTTGAGCAAACCCTTGTGCTGCGGATCGAGGTCGGCGAACAAGGTGTAGCCGATGGCAAGGCTGGCCGGGGCAGCGCCGGGGCAGTTGGCCCGGAAGCGCAGCACGCTGTAGGCGCCGTCCGTATGGTTGTCAATCAGCTGCTCGACGGCTTTCAAAGGGCAGACGCCCTGGTCGCTGGCCACTTGCAGGCGCTGCAAGGCGTAGGCGGCGATGGCGTCGTGGCGCGCGCGGATTTCATCCCAGGTCAGGGCGCCGTCGCCGTTGCCATCGAGGCCGATGGCGAAATCGAGGTCGCGCAGGGCGATATCCCATTGTCCGTCGATCTGCTGGCCATGCACGGCCAGGCTCAGGTAACTGTCGCTGGGCTTGTGGGCTTGCGCGGGCGCGAGCCAGGCGCACAGCAGCAGGATGAACAGGTATCGCTTCACAGTACACCTGCCTTCTTCGCGGCACTGATTTTTGCGCCATCCTGCGGCCCCAGCTGCCTGACGAGGCGCTGCAAGGCCACGTCTTCCACGCCATTCGTCGAGATCCAGGCCAGCACGGGCTGTGCCGCCGTATAGTTGCGCGCGGCCAGCGATGCTTCCAGCAAGATGCGCATGTCGGGAACTTCCTTCTGGATGGCCCAGTTTTTCTGCGCCAGTTGCAGGGCGGCGGGGATATCTTGCTGCAAAAACAGGGCGAAGCGGGCCTGTTCGCGCTGGTGCACGGTGTCGCCCCGCTGCATGGCGGCGTTGAAGCGGGCCGCCAGTTCCGCTTTCGCCGCCAGGAACGCCGGCTGCTGGCCGGGCTGCGCCTGCAGGGCCAGCGCGTAACGCAGCAGCAGGGCGTCGATGCGCTGCTGCTCTTTCAGCAGCTTGACGACTTCCTGCGGGCGCTGCCGGTCGAGCAGGAAATCCGCGTAGGCGCCCAGCAGATAGCTGTCGCGCGGCTGCTGCGCCAGCGCCTTGGTGTAGCGCGCCTCCGCCAACGCCCACTCTCCGCGCCGCGTGGCCATTTCCGCCAGCAGGGTTGCTGCCCAACTTTCCAGTTCGGGCGCCGCGCCGGCGCTACGCTGCAAGGTCAGGTCCAGCAAACGCTCGCTGGCGGCGGCGCGGCCCGTGACGCTGGCGATGTTGGCAAGGCAGGTGACGGTGACCAGCTGCGTGCTCAAGGCCGACAGCCGGGCGCAGCTGGCAGTCGCTTGCGCGTAGTCGCCTTGCACGGTGAGCACGGTGGCGCGCGTCAGCCAGGCCTGGCCGTTGCCTGGCTCCTGGACGATGACGGCGTCGAGGTCTTGCAGGGCGGCGCTGAAATGGTGGGTGCTTTGCAAGATGGTGGCGCGCAGCAGGCGCACGCGCACGGGCGGCGCAGCCTGCCGCCACCAGGGCGCCAGCGCCGCCTGCGCATAACCGAGGTAGCGCGGATCCGTGTCGCTGCGGGCCAGGGAGATGTAGCGCTGCGCCAGGCCGCTGGCCAGGGCCAGGTCTTGCGGCGCGGCGTCGAATTGCTGGCGCAGGCCGCGCAGGGCCAGTTGCGTGGCGTCGGCGCGGCGCGGCAGCTGTTCGATGACGGCCCCGCCATCTTTCGGCGTGTAGGGCGCGGCCCATGCCAGCAAGGGCAGGCAGGCGCACAGCAGGGAAATCGGTGTTTTCATCGTGGCCGCCGTTGACGGGAATTGACAAGGGCGCCGGGGAGTTGACTCCCCGGCGCCCGCGGTGGTTTACAACGGTACCGGCTCCGTATTGTCCGGAGACGTTGCCATGATGGCGTCGATGCCCACGCCATCCTTGTCATCGCTGGTGGTCAGGATGACGTTGCTGACGGCCACAT
>NZ_LNCE01000087.1:0-25460 GCF_001445815.1 Janthinobacterium sp. Ant5-2-1
CGCAACGACGACTGCCCTTGCGGCAGCGGCAAGAAGTTCAAGAAATGCTGCGGCGCCGAGCCTGCAGCCGAGTAATCGCGCAGTAGCATCCCTGTTGCGCCGGCGTCCTGCCGGCGCAGCGCCGGCGCTGGCCCCCGGGCTATAATCGGCGCATGAAACTCCCCGACCTGAACCTGCTCGTCGCCCTCGACATCCTGCTCGAGGAAGGCAGCGCCGTGGCCGCCGCGCGGCGCATGCATTTGAGCGCGCCGGCCATGAGCCGCACCCTGGCGCGCATCCGCGACGCCATCGGCGACCCCGTCTTCGTCCGCTCCGGGCGCGGCCTGGCGCCCACCCCGCGCGCGCTGGAATTGCGCGAGCAAGTGCGCGGCGTGGTGGAGCAGGCGCACGCCATCTTCACGTCCGGCCGCGAAGTCGACTTGCGCACCCTGGAACGCACCTTCAGCCTGTGCGCCAACGACGTGTTTGTCGGCGCCTACGGCGGCAAGCTGCGCGACCTGCTGGCAGTGCACGCGCCGCACACGGTGCTGCGCTTCGTTCCCGAGGGCGACGGGGCCACGGAAAACGACGCCCTGCACGCGGGCCGCATCGACCTGTACATCAGCGCGCGGCGCGCCTTTGCGCCCGACATCAAGCTGCAGCAGCTGTTTAGCAGCGGCTTTGTCGGCATCGCCCGCAGCGACCACCCGATCTTCGACGGCCCCATCAACCTCGACAGTTTTACCGAGTACGAGCATATCAGCGTCTCGCGGCGCGGCCTGGCGCGCGGCCCGTTCGACACAGCCCTGGCCGAGCGGGGCTACACGCGCAGGGTTTCGCTGATCAGCCCCAACTTCCAGTCCGCCATCTTCGCCGTGGCCGATTCGCGCCTGCTGCTGCCACTAATGCCCACGCCCCTGCTGGCCATCGTCGAACGCCTGGGTCTGAAGCTGCGCACCTTCCAGCTGCCGATTCCCGTCGACAGCGTGGAAGTCTTCCAGGCCTGGCACCCGCGCCTCGACCACGACCATGCGCACCGCTGGCTGCGCCGGATGATCAAGGAGCTGTGCAGCGGCACCCCGCCAGGCACCTAGGGGCTGAACTCCACCATCATTGCACCAGACGCAATTCATACTTCCTTAATTATCAATTTTCACAAGATTAACGGCTACCTATACTGCGTGGACTGATCCTCATCCACGGAGTTCCCTGTGTCTGCAGTCCCCCTTCCCGGCGCCGCCCCTGCGGCCGCACCGCCTGCTCCTCCCCCACCTCCCGCCTTCGGCCTGCGCCTGGCCACGGGCCTGATCGGCGTGCTGCTGGCAGTGCTGGTGTCCGGCCTGAATGAAAACATCACCAAGATCGCGCTGGCCGACATCCGCGGCGCCATGGGCATCGCGCGCGACGACGCCAGCTGGCTCGTGGCCCTGTATGCGGCCGCCTCGGTGTCCGCCATGGCGTTCGCGCCGTGGTGCTCCGTCACCTTCTCGCTGCGCCGCCTGACGGCCGCCGCCATCCTCGTCTGCATGGCCGCCGGTGTGCTGTGCCCGTTTGCGCCGAACCTGTCCGTGCTCATGATCCTGCGCGTGGTGCAGGGCGCGGCCGGCGGCGCCCTGCCGCCCATGCTGATGACGGTGGCGCTGCGCTTCCTGCCGCCGAACATCAAGCTGTATGGCCTGGGCGGCTATGCACTGAGCGCCACTTTCGGCCCCAGCCTGGGCACGCCGCTGGCCGCGTTCTGGACCGAGTACCTGGGCTGGCAATGGGCGTTCTGGCAAGTCGTCCCGGGCAGCATCGTCGCCCTGCTCATGGTGTCCTGGGGCTTGCCGCAAGACCCGCTGCGCCTCGAACGCTTCCGCCAGTTCGACTGGCGCGGCCTGCTGCTTGGCCTGCCCGCCATCAGCATGCTGGTGGTCAGCTTGCTGCAGGGCGAGCGCCTGAACTGGTTCCATTCGCCTCTGATCTGCGTGCTGCTGGGCGGCGGCGCCGTGCTGCTGGTGCTTTTCCTCGTCAACGAGTGGTCGCACCCGCTGCCGTTCTTCAAGCTGCAGCTGCTGTCGCGGCGCAACCTGAGCCACGCCCTGCTGACCCTGGGCGGCGTGCTGTTCGTGCTGCTGGCCGTGATCCTGATCCCCTCGTCCTACCTGGCGCAGGTGCACGCCTACCGCCCGCTGCAAACGGCGCCCGTGATGCTGATGGTGGCGCTGCCGCAGCTGATCGCCCTGCCGCTGGTGGCCGCCCTGTGCAATCTGCGCGCCGTCGACTGCCGCTGGGTGCTGGCCATCGGCCTGGCCCTGCTGGCCCTGTCGTGCGTGCTGGGCGCGCGCATGTCGCCCGACTGGATACGCACGCATTTCTACCTGCTGCAAGCGGTGCAGATCTTTGCGCAACCGATGGCCGTGATTCCCTTGCTGTTGCTGGCCACCACGGGCCTGGCGCCGCAGGATGGCCCGTTTGCGTCGGCCTGGTTCAACACCATCAAGGGCATGTCGGCCGTCGTCGCCACCGGCGTGCTCGATGCGCTGATCACGCGCCGCAACCATTTTCATTCGACGGTGCTCAGCGAACGCCTGGGCAACCTGCCGGGCGCCATGGACATGCCAGGCCTGGGGTCTGGTCTGAGTGCGCGCATGCATGCGCAAGTCGTCACCCTGACCTCGTCCGACCTGTACCTCACCGTGGCCGCCATCGCGCTGGCCATGATTGTGATCATTCCCATCCTGCCGACGCGCGTCTATCCGCCGCGCGCCGCTTGAATTTTCATTTTCACGAAAGAGCATCACCATGCAAAAACCCATACTGCGCTCGCGCGCATTTCTTCTCGGCCTGGCCCTGCTGGCCTGCGCCCTCGCCTTTTGCGCCTGGCAACTGCTGTTTTCCCGCAGCGAAGAACAAAGCACCGACGACGCCTTCGTCAGCGCCGACTACACGGTGCTCTCCCCCAAGGTGGGCGGCATCGTGCGCGACGTGCTGGTGGAAGACAACCAGGCTGTCAAGGCGGGTCAGCTGCTGGCCCGCATCGACGACCGCGATTACCAGGCCGCCGCCGCCTCGGCCCGCGCCGAAGTAGCGGGCGCCGAAGCGCAGCTGGACTATGCCCGCGCCACGGTGCAGCGCCAGCAATCGGTGATAGAGCAAGCCAGCACCCTGGTCGAGGCCAACCAGGCGGAAGACAAACTGGCGCAGCAGGAACTGGCCCGTTCAACGCACCTGGCCGGCCAAGGCGCGGGCAGCGTGCAAAACGCCCAGCAGGCGCAATCGCGCTACGACGTGAGCCGCGCGCGCCTGGCGCAAAACCGCGCCGCCCTCGTCGCCACCCGCAAGCAGACGGACATTTTGCAAGCGCAGCAAGGCGCGGCGGAAGCGGCCCTGCTGCGCGCCCGCGCCAGCCTGCAACGGGCCGAACTCGATCTGTCGCATACGCAGCTGCGCGCCCCCATTGACGGCATCGTCGGACGCCGCGCCGTGCGCGTCGGCGCCCTGGTGGCGCCCGGCGCCAGCCTGATGGCCGTGGTGCCCCTGAACCGCAGCTTCGTCGTCGCCAACCTGCAGGAAACCCAGCTCACGCACGTGCGCCAGGGCCAGCGCGCCAGCATCGCCGTCGACGCCTATCCGGGCGTGCTCCTGCACGGCACCGTGCACAGCATCGCGCCGGCCACGGGCGTGACGTTTGCCGCCATCGCGCCGGAAAACGCCACCGGCAACTTCACCAAGGTGGTGCAACGCATCCCCGTCAGGATCGCGCTCGATCCCGGCCAGAACGGCGACCGGGACCGGGGCACCCGCCTGCGCGTGGGCATGTCGGCCGAAGTGCGCATCGATACGGCCATGCGCCGTCAAGCTCTGCAACAGGTGAGCGCGCGATGAAAGCACTGATCTTTATGACGGCCCTGGGCCTGGCCGGCTGCGCCAGCGTCGGCACCGACTTCCAGCGCCCGCGCAATGACCTGGGACAGCAATGGCGTCAGGCGCAGGATGCCCGCTTCGCCGCGCAGCAGGATGGCGCCATCGAGCAGCGCTGGTGGGACAGCTTTGGCGACGCGACCCTGTCGTCCCTGCTGCGGCGCGCCGCCGGCGCCAATCTGGACGTGCTGGCGGCCGCCAGCCGGCTGGAACAAAGCCGTGCCGCGCGTGGCGTCATCGGTGCCGCGCAAGGCCCGTCACTGGGCGCGAATGGCGGCTACAGCCGTGCGCGCAACAGCGAACAAGGCTTGAGCGACCCGTCGCGCAACAACGGCCAATCCGCCTACAGCCTGTGGCAAGGCAGTCTTGACGCAGCCTGGGAGCTGGACTTGTGGGGCCGCGTGCGGCGCGAAGTGGAAGCGGCCGACGCTCGCGTCGACGTGGCCCAGGAAACGCAGCGCGGCGTGCTGCTGGCCGTGCTGGCCGAGACGGCGCGCGACTACATCGAGCTGCGCGGCGCGCAGCAGACCCTGGCCATCACGCAGCAACTGCTCGACATCGCCCGCCATACCCTGGAGCTGACCCGCATCCGCCTGCGCGAAGGCGCGGCGACACAGCTCGACGAGGCCGAGGCGGCGGCCCACGTGGCCACCATCGAAGCGCGTTTGCCGCCGCTGCAGCAGCGCGTAGCGCGCCTGGGCAATGCCCTCGCCCTCTTGCTGGCGCTGCCGCCGCAGTCGCTGCGGGCGGAACTGGCGGCCAGCAAGGAGATCCCTATTGTGGCCATGCAGGTGCAGCTGGGCGTGCCGAGCAGCCTGGCCGAACGGCGTCCCGACATCCGCCGCGCCGAAGCGCAGCTGCACGCCGCCACGGCCGCCATCGGCGTGGCGCAAGGCGATTTTTATCCGCGCGTCACGCTCTCGGGCAGCATCGGCCTGCAAGCGATGCAGCTGTCCGACATCGGCTGGGACGCCAAACGCTTTGCCTTCGGTCCCGGCTTCAGCGTGCCCCTGTTCGATGGCGGCCGCCTGCGCGGCAATCTGCAATTGCGCGAGGCGCAGCAGCAGGAAGCGGCCATCGCCTACCGCCAGACGGTGCTGGCCGCCTGGCACGAGGTGGAAGACGCCTTGTCCGGCTACCAGGCGAACGCCCGCCGCCAGGCCAGCCTCGATGAAGCCGTCAAACAGGGGCGGCGCGCGCTGGGCAGCGTGGAACTGCAGTACCGCCAGGGCGGCACGGACTTGATCAACGTGCTGCACGTGCAAAACACCTTATTGAACAACGAAGCGGCACTGGTCGACAGCCGCGCCACCGCCTCGCTGTCGCTGGTCCAGGTCTACAAGGCGCTGGGCGGCGGCTGGCAAGCCTTTTCAAGTACCTCGCAAGAAAGTACCCAATGAAACCGAATCCCGTCCATTTTTCCATCCACGACGTCAGCGACTTTCCCATCGTGCGCTTTCGCCCTGAAACGGCCGTCAGCGGCTATGCCCCGCTGTGGGAAAACGACATGGACGCCCTGCTGCGCCATGGCGAACCGTTCGTCCTGCTGTTCGAGGAAGAACGCAGCAACGAAGCGCACGTCGACCGCAAGCGGCGCGGCCTGTGGCTCAAGCACAACAAGGTGGCGCTGGCCGCCATTTGCCGCGGCCTGGTGTCCGTCGAAGCGGACGCGGAACAGCGCGCGCGCCTGCAGGCGATGGCCGCTGGCGCCATGAAAGCCTTCGGCATCGTGCAGGAAGTGGCGGCCACACGCGAACAGGCCGAGGCCCTGATGGTGTGGCTGCTGGGCAGCGGCCAGATGGCGCGGCCGCGCGCGGCGGACGTCTGGTAAATGGGTCGATCAGGCGGCCCTGCGCACCGCGCTTCTCGCAGGAATGACGCACACGTGGCCGTCGCTGCTGGTGGCCATCGTCAGGGCAATGCCGTACAGCGCGGCCAGGGCGGGAACGGCAGCGGCATCGCTGGCGATATCGGCGACCAGCTGGCCCGAACGCACGAGCAGCAGCCGCTCGAAGCCCAGCAAGGCGTGGTTGATGTCGTGCAGGATGGCGATGACGGCGTGGCCGCGCGCGGCGCAAAACTGCTGCAGGCTGTCGAGCAAATCGAACTGCAGGCCGGGATCGAGCGCCGCCAGCGGTTCATCGACGAGTATCAAGCCGCCTTCGACATCCCACATCTGCGCGAAGATGCGCGCCAGCTGCACCCTGGCCTGCTCGCCGCCGGACAGGGTATCCAGGCGGCGGTCCAGCAGATGCCCGGCGTGCGCCAGATCGGCCGCCTCCTGCACGATCTGTCCCAGCTGCGGGTCGACCAGGCGCGCCACTCTTCCCAGGCCAATCACCAGCTCGCACTGCAAGCCGAAGGCCACGTTCGAACCTTGCGGCAGCACGGCGCGGCGCAGGGCCAGGTCGGCCAGCGGCCACTGCGCCAAGGGACGGCCGGCAAGCATCACCTGGCCCGCCTGCGGGTGCAATTCGCGCGCCATCAGTTTCAACAGGGTCGACTTGCCCGCGCCGCTGGGACCGAGGATGGCGATACGTTCACCGGGCGCCACCCGCACGTTGAAGGGGCCAAAGTACTGCTGGCCCAGTTGCGTGGTGGCGAAGGAGAGTTCCAGCAGGGGCGTCATGTTCACCTCTAGGCCGTGCCGTGGCGGAAGCGCCGCAACAGCATCAGGAAAAATGGCCCGCCCAGCAAGGCCGTGAAAATACCGACGGGGACTTCCGCGGGAATGGCGACCGTGCGCGCCAGGGTGTCGGCCAACAGCAGCAGCAAGCCGCCGGCCAGCATCGCCAAGGGCAGGACCTTGCGCTGGTCCGCGCCCAGCCACGTGCGCACCAGGTGCGGCGCGATCAGGCCGATAAAACCGATGCCGCCGCACCAGGCAACGGCAAACCCTGTCAGCACGGCCACCAGCACGATCACCTGCGTGCGCAGCCGGCTCACGTCGACACCCACGTGCAGGGCCTGCGCCTCGCCCAGCGCCAGCGCGTTCAGGGAACGCATCAGGTAACGCGCGGCCCACAGCGCGCCGGCCAGCACCAGCAGCAAGGCCGCCACCTGGCGCCAACTGCCGGCCGACAGCGAACCGAGGGTCCAGAAAGTCAGGGTGCGCAGCTGGTCATCGCTGGCCAGGTAGATGCACAGGCCCATGACGGCCACCGTGATGGCGTTCAGCGCCACGCCCGTCAGCAGCAGGCCGACGATGGAGCCGGGCGTGGCCCAGCGGGCGACCCTGTCGAGCAGCACGCAGATGAGCATGGCGCCCGCAAACGCGGCGGCCGGCAGCAACCATACGCGCAACTCGGGCGCCACGTGCAGGCTGGCGGCAAAGACGATGGTGGCCGCGCCTGCGCAGGCGGCGCCGCTGCTCACGCCCAGCAGTCCGGGGTCGGCCAGCGGATTGCGGAACAATCCTTGCGTCAGGCCGCCGGCCAGCGCCAGCGCGGCACCGATCAGGATGGCAAACAGGGCGCGCGGCAAGCGGATATGCCACAGCACATAGGCGCCGCCGGACAACGCCTCGTCGCCCGCTTGAAACGGCGCCAGCCAGTCGGCCAGGGTCACGGGCACGGCGCCCGCCTGCACGGCGATGAGCAAGCCGCCAGCCAGTGCGGCCGCCAGCAGCCCGCCAGCGCCCCAGCGTGGCCAGGACACTGCGGGCGTCATCGCACGCACGTTCATGCAGCCATGGCCTTCGCAAAGGCGGCGTCGAGCTCCATCAGCGCCTGCGGCATGCGCGGGCCAAAGCCCAAGAGCAGCATGGCTTCCAGCGACACGATGCGGTGCTTGCGCCCGGCAGGCGTCTGCGCCAGGCCTGGCAGTTTCAAGATGCCGTCCACGCCGCCCGACGCCTTCAATCCCTGGTCCGTGACGAGCACGATGTCGGGCCGCGCGGCGATCACGGCTTCCGGCGTCAGCGGTTTGTAGCCGGCGAATCCACCCTGCCCGCCCATCACATTGACGGCGCCCGCATACGCGAGCATGGCGTCGGCGCCCGTCTCGCGCCCGCCCACCATCACCTGGTTCGGCACATGGGCGAGGATGAACAGCACGCGCACGGGTGCATGCTGGCGCTGGCGCACCTTGGCCAGGGCACCGTCCCACTGCTGCTGCAAGGCTTGCGCCAGGCGCGCGGCGGGGTCGGCACGGCCCGTGATCTGGCCCACCTGTTTCACCCGTTCGAGCAAGCCTTCGAATCTGTTATTCGCATTCAGCACCGCCACCGGCACGCCCGCGTCGCGCACCTGGCGCAGCACCGCTTGCGGTCCCGCCTCCTCGGTGGCGATCAGCTGCGTGGGCGCCAGCGACAGCACGCCTTCGGCCGACAAGGTGCGCGCATAACCGACCTGCGGCAGCTGTTGCGCCACGGCCGGATACAGCGAAGTCGTATCGACGCCCACCAGTTCGCCCTGCGCTTCGAGCGCGTAGACGATTTCCGTCAGGGCGCCGCCCACGCTGACGATGCGCCGCGCTTTCGCCACAGACTTACCCGCGTCGGACACGGCGGCCAGCACCTGCATCGGCGCGGCCAGCGCCAGCGCTCCCGCTCCCATTTTTTTCAGCGCGATGCGGCGCGCCACGCTGGCGGCGATCATGCGGCGCATAGTTCGCCCTCCCGCGCCACCCGGTCGACGATATGGCGCCATTCGCACAGCTCGTGCATGCCCGGCTTGCGTTCGCCGAAGAACATGACGATGGTGTCGCCCTTGGCGTCGAACAGTTCCACCGACGTCACCAGGCCATCTACTGTCGGTTTTTTCACCACCCAGGCGCTGGCGATATGGTCTTCGCGCAAATGCAGGTTGAAGCGCGCATCGAGGATATTGATCCACGGTCCCATCACGGCGATCTTGTGCACGGGCCCCGAATGGATCTGGATCATGCCGGCATTGCCGACGAAGGCCATGATCGATACTTTTTCAAGCGCGGCGTCCTTGAGCAGGTCGAGCACGCAGGATTTGTCGAGCTGCTGCACGAAACGGGACTCGGCCAGGCGCAGGCCCTGCAGGCGCGAGACCGAATATTTTTTCAGCACGGTGAAAAATTCATGCGTGTCGCGCAAGTCGGCCCAGGCGGCGCGAAAACCGGCCACGTCGATCTGCGCGTCGGGCAGTTCAGCCGGCGGCGGCGCCGGCGCCTTCACGGCGATGCCGGCCGCCTGGTCCGCGTCGGCAAAATGCGCGACCAGCGCGTCATAGGCGGCAATGTCGCTGTGCGGCTTCATGAAAATCTTGTGCACGGCCTGGCCGGCCGCATCGAAGAATTGCAGGCTGCGCTGCACTTCCCTGTCTCCCATCTCGCGTACGGCAAAGCCATGCGCCCACTGGCGGTAAAACACGCGCAGGTCGATGTCGCCGCCGAGTACCAGGCCCACGTGGTTGTTGTGGCTGGCTTTTCGATAGACGCCCGTCTTTTCATGCACGCACGAGGCGTTGCGCGTCAGCGCCATGACTTCGCCCAGCGGCTCCAGCGCGGCGATGATGGCGGGCCAGTCGGCCTGCAGGCGTTCGGCGCCCAGCAAGGCGCCATTGGCCAGCGACAGGCCCGCATGCGCGGCGATCAGCTCGCCTTCGGAAATGGCCAGTTCCTCGGCGATGTCGCGGTGGCGGGCTTTCTTTTCGCGGCGCAGGCGGGCAAATTCGCCGGCGATCATCTCGGTATTGCAAATAGGGGGCATGCTCGTCACGGTGTCTCCTTTCAAGGCGAACACTGGCTGGCATGGGCTGGCTGGTGGTGGGGAAAATCTTGGAGTCAATTATAAATGAGAATCATTCGCAATCAAGTGTTATTTATGTGAAGAAAAAACGCGCAAAAAAAAGCGCCGCGACAGGAAACCCGTCGCGGCGCAAAGGAGACCGATCGATACAACCGATCAGTTCGGGAAAAAAAGGTCAGGCGCTGGCCTGTACGGCAGGCATGGAGACCGGCTTGGCAGTGGGCCGCTGCGCCAGCAAGACCACGGCGGCCAGCACCATGGCGCCGCCCAGCAATTGCGTGCCGCTGACGGATTCCTTCAGCAAGGTCACGCCGAACGCCATCGTGATCACGGGCTCGAACGTGGAAATAATCGAGGCCTTGGCCGCGCCGATCTGCGCCACGCCGGCAAAGAAGGCGGCAATCGCGATGGCCGTCGAGAACAGGGCGATGGCGCTGACGGCCAGCCAGCCCGTCGCCGTGCCCGGCAAGGACACGCCCTGCCACAAGGCGATCGCGCTGTTCGACAGGCCCGCCGTGCCCAAAATCACCACGCAAGCGGCCAATGGGTGAATATTCTCGCGGCTTTTCGACAGGCTGTTGCCAAACAGGATGTACACGGCATACACGCCGGCGGCCATCAATGCCAGGGCGATGCCGATGGGCTGGCCCTGCAGCTTGCCGCCCAGGGTGATGGCCATGCCGGCAATGGCCAGCGCCATCAGCACCAGCATGCGGCGGTCCAGCTTTTCCCAGCCCAGCGCCAGCGCCAGAATGGTGACCAGCACGGGATACACGTACAGCAGCATGCCGCACAGGCCGCTGCTGGCATACATGAGGGCATTGAAATAGCCTTGCGACTGGGCCGTGTACATCAGGCCCATCAGCATGTAGCCGGCCAGCAGGCGGCCGCGCGGCAAGCGCCAGCCACCGAGCCACACGAGCGGCAGCAACAGCATGGCGGCGATGACGAAACGCAAGGCCAGCATGGTCGACGGGTTGACCCCGGACGCATAGGCCGCCTTGGCAAACACTGCGGAACTGCCGAAACCGGCGGCCGACAGCAACACCAGCGCAACAGCGCGGCGATCAGACATGACTAACCTCTTTGAGTACACCTGGGCAAACCTGATGCGTATCGCGACGGTTTTCCAGGCGTTGTAACGTTGTAAATATAAATGCCCAGCAAGGCCGGGAGATGATGCATGCGTAAATCCTATTGCGGGTCGCTTCACGCATAGCCGGCATCATATTCGCTTGCGCAAAATGAAACAAACCAATATTCTTCACGGATAGGCCAAATAATACTGAGGCTCAATTCTCTTGAGAACGCCATGTCACGTCCCTTGCCCCCACTTGCCGCCCTGCACGCTTTCGAGGCGGCCGCCCGCCATGAAGGCTTCCAGCGCGCGGGCGAAGAATTGCACGTGTCGGCCGGCGCCATCGGCCACCACGTCAAGCAGCTGGAAGCGTGGCTGGGCATCGTGCTGTTCCAGCGCCTGCCGCGCGGCGTGGTGCTGACCAATGCCGGCCAGCGCTATGCGGCCTCGCTGGGGCCGATCCTCAACCAGCTGGCCGACGTGTCCGAACAGGCGCGGCGCCAGGGCGACGACAAGGTGGTGACGGTGACGGCCACCAGCTCGCTCGTCTCGCGCTGGCTGATGCCGCGCCTGGGCCGGCTGCGCGACCGCTATCCGCAGATCGAGCTGCGCGTGCTGGCGTCGATGCACCCGGTCGACCTGGCGCGCGACGGCGTGGACGTGGCCATCCGCCTGGGACCGGGCCGCTATCCGGGCCTCAAAGTCGATTTACTGATGGAAGAATGGTTTTCCGCCGTCTGCAGCCCCGATTTCCGCGCCAACGCGGCCAGCCTGCGCCAGCCCGCCGATTTGCTGCGCTATCCGCTGCTGCACGACGAGCCGGAAGTGCACCTGCCCGGCGAAATCGACTGGACGCGCTGGCTGCACAGTTGCGGCGTGCACTACAGCGGCAATAGCGGCAACAGCGGCGCGCGCTTTTCGCACACTTATCTGTGCCTGGACGCGGCCGCCAGCGGCCAGGGCGTGGCCATTGCCGCCAGCCCCCTGATCGGCGACGACCTGCGCTCGGGCCGCCTGGTGCGCGTGTTCGAACACGCCGTGCGCGGCCCCCACTGCTATTATCTGCTGCGCTCGCCCCAGGCGGAAACGCGGCCCCTCGTGCATGCATTCTGCGAATGGCTGATCGCCGAGGCGCGCGCCGACCAGGAAACCGTCTGGCCCACCGTGGAGACCGCATGACTCAGCAGGAATTGGCGCGCAGCGCCGCATATAGTGTCCAGCATGAATACGAACACGCCACGGTGACGGCGGCCGATGGCAGGCAGGCCAGCGTGGGCGAATTCTATGGCGACCCGGCCGTGGCCTTGATCGATGACCATGAGCAATGGTGCGCCGTGGCGGGCGAGGGATTGGTGATTTGCCGGCTGGAACAGGGGTTCGGCCAGTGCATGGAATACTACCGCCAGCCAGGCGAGGTGCGCTGGATTACCGACTTGCGGCAAACGGGACCGTTTGCGCTGGAATGGCAGGGTGAGGATGGTGCTTGGCACAGCCTTGTCTTTGAGGCGGCGGATGTGTCGGCTTACGCGCCAGGGCGCTAAGCCGACCTACGCCAACCTCCCCCAGCGGCGGTGGATGTCCCGTAGGTCGGGTTAGCGCGCAGCGCGTAAGCCGACAACACCATTACAATTTGATGAAATGCTCGCGGTAGTACTTCAGCTCCTCGATCGACTCGAGGATATCGGCCAGCGCCGTATGCTTCTGGTGCTTCTTGAAGCCGGTGGCGATTTCCGGCTTCCAGCGCTTGCACAGTTCTTTCAGTGTCGACACGTCAACATTGCGATAGTGGAAGAACGCTTCCAGCTTCGGCATGCCGCGCACCATGAAGCGGCGGTCCTGGCCGATGGTGTTGCCGCACATGGGCGACTTGCCTGCTGGTACGTACTTTTTCAGGAACGCGATCAGTTCCGCTTCCGCCTGCGCTTCCGTCACGGTCGACGCTTTCACCTTGTCGATCAGGCCCGAGCGGCCGTGCGTGCCCTTGTTCCAGGCATCCATCTTGTTCAGGGTTTCATCGGATTGATGAATCACGAACACGGGGCCTTCGGCCAGCAGGTTCAAGTGCATGTCCGTGACCACGACCGCCACCTCGATGATGCGGTCGGTATCGGGCTCCAGGCCCGTCATTTCCATGTCGACCCAGACCAGGTTCATCTCGTTTGGACGTGCCGGCACGGTGGGTGCGGGGGTGGATGCAGTTAAGTCGGTCGCTTGTGACATAATTCTCTCTTGGCCTAATCAAACTAAATAATCAGCCATTTTCTCACAGGCACAGAATGTATTCACTCGCGTTTTCGATTTTGTTTGTATCCGTCCTCGTTTTGACCCTCGCCGTGCGCTTCTGGCTCGCTTCGCGGCAGATTCGCCATGTGCTGGCCCATCGCGCCGCGGTCCCGCCCGAATTCGCGGAAAAAATCCCGCTGGCCGCGCACCAGAAGGCGGCCGACTACACGGTGGCGAAGACCAAGTTCGGCTTGCTGACCCTGCTGGTCAACTACGCCGTGCTGATCGGCTTTACCTTGCTGGGCGGCTTGCAATGGCTGGCGCTGCACCTGAATGAATGGATGGGGCCAGGCTCGCCCATGCTGTACCAGATCGGCCTGATCGCCGCCTTTGCCGCCATTTCCGGCCTGATCGATCTGCCCTTCGATTACTACCGCCAGTTCGTGCTGGAGCAGCGCTTCGGCTTCAACACCATGGCGCGCAAGCTGTTCTTCACGGACATGCTCAAGGGCGTGGGCCTGGGCGCGGCCATCGGCCTGCCGCTGATCTGGGTCGTGCTGACCCTGATGGCCAAGTCGGGCGACCTGTGGTGGCTGTACGCGTGGTTCGTCTGGAGCGGCTTCCAGCTGCTGATGATGGTGCTGTTCCCGACCGTCATCGCCCCCCTGTTCAACAAATTCACGCCGCTGGCCGACGAAGCGCTGAAAAGCCGCATCGAAGGCTTGATGCAGCGCGTCGGTTTCGCTTCGAAAGGCCTGTTCGTCATGGATGGCTCGAAGCGCAGCGCCCACGGCAATGCGTATTTCTCGGGATTTGGCGCCAACAAGCGCATCGTCTTCTTCGACACCCTGCTGTCGCGCCTGGCGCCGCAGGAAATCGAAGCCGTGCTGGCGCATGAACTGGGCCACTTCAAGCTCAAGCATATCGTCAAGCGCATTGCCATGATGTTCGTCATCTCGCTGGGCTTCCTGGCGCTGCTGGGCTACCTGAAGACGCAGCCGTGGTTCTATGCGGGCCTCGGCGTCGACCCCGTCGCCGTGGCGCTGACGGGCCAGCCAACCGATGCGCTGGCCCTGCTGCTGTTCATGCTGGCCTTGCCCGTCTTTACTTTCCTGCTGGGACCGTTGACGTCGCTCAGCTCGCGCAAGCACGAATTCGAAGCCGACGCCTTTGCCGCCACGCACACGCAGGCGGACGACCTCGTCTCTGCCCTCGTCAAAATGTATGAAGACAATGCGTCGACCCTGACGCCCGACCCGCTGCACTCGGCCTTTTACGATAGCCACCCGCCGGCCAGCGTGCGCATCCGCCACCTGAAAGGGGCTACGACATGAATACGCCATCGACTTCGCAAGACCTGGCCCAACTGAGTTGTTCGCCGCGCCAGCAGGCGCTGGGCGACACGGACATCGCCACCCTGCACGCCCTGCTGCCCCAGTGGACGGTGCAAAATGGCAAGCTGTGCCGCGACTTCGGCTTCAAGAATTACTACCAGACCCTGGCGTTCGTGAACGCCCTGGCCTATATGACCCATACGCAAGACCACCATCCGGAGCTCATCATTACTTACAAAACCTGCGCCGTGCGCTACGACACGCACTCGGTCAACCAGGGCGCCGGCGGCCTGTCCGAAAACGACTTCATCTGCGCCGCCAAGGCAGACCTCATCTACCAGAGCAGCCAGGTGACCGCATGAGCGAAGGCAAGTTGACGGGCGTCATCATCGCCGCCCACGGCCGCCACTACCTGGCCGACGTGGACGGCGCCAAGCTGCAATGCGTGACGCGCGGCAAGAAAACCAATGTGGCCGTGGGCGACATCGTGCACCTGACGCGCACTTCCAACGACCAGGCCGTCATCGACCGCATCGAGGAACGCAAGACCCTGCTGTACCGCTCGGACCAGTACAAGTCGAAATTGCTGGCCGCCAATTTGACGCAGCTGTTCATCGTCGTGGCGACGGAACCGGGCTTTGCCGACGACCTGATCTCGCGCTCGCTGGTGGCGGCCGACGCGGCCGGCATCGAGGCGCGCATCATCCTCAACAAAACGGACGTGACCGCTTCGCTGGAGCGCGCCCGCGAACGCCTGTTGCCGTATTCGTCGATGGGTTATCCCGTCGATGAAGTGTCGGCGCGCGCCGAACCCGAGCACGCCGTGGCCACCCTGGCGCCGCTGCTGGCGGGCCAGTCGTCGATCCTGATCGGCCAGTCGGGCATGGGCAAGTCGTCGCTGATCAACCTGCTGGTGCCGGACGCCGACATCGCCGTGCGCGAAATCTCGGCCGCGCTCGACACGGGCAAGCACACGACGACCTTTACGCGCCTGTACAAGCTCGACGAACTGGGCGCGAATAGCTCCATCATCGATTCGCCCGGCTTCCAGGAATTCGGCCTGTACCATCTGTCCGAAGGCATGCTGGAGCGGGCCTTCCGCGAATTCCAGCCGTATCTTGGCGGCTGCAAGTTCTATAACTGCCGCCACCTGATCGAGCCGCAGTGCGCCATCCTGCAAGCCTTGTCTGAAGGCAAGATCTCCAAGATGCGCCATACCCTGTACGGCCAGCTGCTGCACGAATCGGCGCAGACCCTGTATTAATCAATATTTCTTTCATTCAAATATAGCGCCGCAAAACACCGGACAGGCGAAATTTAATTTCGCCGCCTAGCCCGCCTTCCGATTTTAATCCCAAAACCGTTCATCCACCGTTTTAGGCATTTCAGCGCGTAAAACCTGCCTTCCATCGCCTGCCGCTGGCGATGGACAGGCGTGTTTGCTAACTTGACACCAGTCCCTGCCAGAAACCTGCCAGCGACCACACGATCCAACTCCACTCCATCCAGCCATCCTGATCGAAGGTGAATGTCATGCATACCAAACGCTTCCTCCCCCTCCTCGCCGCCCTGTTCGCGCTTGCCGGCGGCACGGCCCAGGCGCAAACCGCCGCCGCACCGCAAGCCGCTGACAGCGTGCGCGTCACCTCGGGGGCCTACTATCACGTCACGGCCCAGGAAGCCTTCGACATCGAGCAGCAATACCACCTGTCGAATGGACAACGCCTGGAAGTCCACCAGCAGGACAACCATTTCTTTGGCCGCCTGATCGATGACCGCGAATGGCAGGCAAAAGCCAGCGTGGAAATCTACCCCACCGGCCCGGGCCAGTTTGTCAG
The DNA here is from genome assembly GCF_001445815.1 of Janthinobacterium sp. Ant5-2-1. Lineage (NCBI taxonomy): Bacteria > Pseudomonadati > Pseudomonadota > Betaproteobacteria > Burkholderiales > Oxalobacteraceae > Janthinobacterium > Janthinobacterium sp. Ant5-2-1. Next base: position 16,075 of record NZ_LNCE01000087.1, read on the forward strand.
CAAAAAGGGCGCCGCCTTCGTCTTCAGCAATGAAGGCAAGCAGGTGGTGATCGACGACGCCCAGCTCCTGCCCGGCTTGCGCATGCCGGCCGACATGCGCAGCGCCAGTACCGTGAACGGCAGCGCCAGCATCCGCCTGGTATCGCGCTAGGCGCCTGTCCCGCCATCGAAGGCCGGGGGCAAATCACCCCCGCCTGGGACGCCATGGCGCATGAATAATTCTGACCAGCGTACTGAACAATTCCCCTGAATGCAGCTTACAATGCGATGACACATGGCCTGTGCGGTCGCAGGCTGGCGCCACTGTTTGCGGGGAGAATGCTTGAATGGAAATGTTCGCGCTCGAACATGACGTAGCGCAGTGGGAAAGCGCATTGCTGCCGTTGCGCGGCGCCGGGCGCGTACCGCTGCTGTTGTTGCTGTCCTGGCATTTGCGCCAGCGCGATTGCGCCAGAGCAATTCATCTGAGCGAGGAAGCGCATCTGCTGCTGCCGCTGGCCGGCCTGGAAGCGGCGGCACTGGAACGGGCGCGCGCGCGTCTGCAACTGGTGCAGGCGGAAGTGGCCTGGCTGCAAGGCGCGCTCGACTCCGCGGAAAGCCTGGCCATGGCGGCGCACGCCACCTGCGGCGCGCACGACGACGGCGCCGGCTGCGCCGATGCCCACTGGCTGCTATCCTCGATCGCCGTCGACCGCGGCGACCATGCCCGCTGCGACGCCGAACTGCTGGCCGCGGCGCAGCAAGCGCGCGGCGCCGGCGATGCGATGCGCGCCAGCCTGGCCGACGCGGCCACTGCCCGCTGGGCCGTCTTGCGCGACGCGCCGGCAGCCCTGGCCTGCTGGGGCGGTCACTTCCAGGCCGACGGCGCCAGCGGCAAGCTACCCGCACCGCTGGCCGCCTGGGTGCACGACTTCCACGGTTTGCTGGCGCACACGTCGCGTGACCTGGGCGCGGCCGCCGGCCACTACATGCAAAGCTACGAGGCGGCCCTGGAAAGCGGCCAGCTGCGCGGTGCGATCACGGCCGCCATCAATATCGGCGACTGTTTCTCCAGCCTCAACGACAATGAATCGGCCCTCGAATGGATGCAGTGCGCGCTGGACCTGGCGCGCCCCACCGGCTGGCCGCGCAGCATCGGCGCCTGCCAGACGCATACGGCCGAGACCATGCGCAAGCTGGGGCGCCTGGCCACGGCCGAAGACTTGCTGCGCGAAGCGCTGCACATCCTGGCCCCCGTGGCGGGCGCCCGCACCTATGCCAACGCCCTGTTCCACCTGGGCGAACTGAGCCTGGACAAGGGCGACTACGACACGGCGCTCGACGCCTTCAGCCGGCTGGCACAACGGGCCGAAGCGCTGGGCCAGGCCGATTTCCGCAGCATGGCGCAGCGCGGCAGCGCCCACGCGCTGTCTTACCTGGACCGTCCGGACGAAGCGCTGCAAGCGGCCGAACGGGCTTGCCAGCTGGCCACCGCGCAAGGCGACGCCATGCACCAGGTGGCGGCGCTGCGCGTGCTGTCCATGCTGCACGCGCGCCACGACTTGCCGCCGCCCGCAGGCATGCAGGAACGCAATCCCGCCCTGCATTTCCTGCACCAGGCGCTGCAGGTGGCCGACTCCATCGACGGCTATGTGCCGCCCGGCGAACTGCTCGATGCGCTGGCGCGCGAATACGCGCATGCGGGCGACTATGCGCGCGCCTACGATATCGCCCTCGCGGCGGGCGTGGCGCGCGAAAAAAGCCACACCCAGCAGGCAAGCAACCGCGCCACCGCCATGCAGGTCTACCACCAGACGGAACATGCGCGCTCGGAAGGCTATCACCACCGCGAACTGGCCGCCTCCGAAGCGCGCCGCGCCGAAGTGCTGCAGCAAACCAGTGACACGCTGGAACGGCTGTCGGCGATCGGCCAGGAAATCACCACCCACCTCGACGCCAGCGCCGTGTTCCAGGTGCTGGACCGCCACGTGCATGCCTTGCTGCCAGTCAACACCTTCGCCGTCTACATGCTCGATGCGGCGGGCACGGCGCTGCGCCGCGCGCACGGCATGGAAGCGGGCCGGCCCCTGTCCGACAACGCCATTCCACTGAGCAACCCGCGCGCCTACTCCGTGCGCTGCCTGCTGGGCCGGCGCGAAGTGTATATCGACCAGGTCCCGCCCAAGCGCCACGCCTACACCGTGCCCGGCACCTTGCACAACCAGAGCGTGCTGTACGTGCCCTTGACGGTGGGCGAGCGCGTGCTGGGCGTGATGACGGTGCAGGCTTGCCATGCCCATGCCTACGGCGAACGCGAACGCCTGATCTTCCGCACCCTGTGCGCGTATGGGGCCATCGCGCTCGACAATGCCAGCGCCTACCGGCAACTGCAGGACGCCCAGGCGCAACTGGCGTCGCAGGAAAAGCTGGCCGCCCTCGGCTCGCTGATGGCCGGCGTGGCGCATGAACTGAATACCCCGATCGGCAACAGTTTATTAATCGCCAGCACCATGCAGCAAAAGACGGAAGACGTGGAACGCCTGATGAACGGCCCCGGCCTGCGCCGCTCCGACCTGGCCGCCTACATCGATGATGCGAGCAAGGCGTCGGCGCTGGTGATGCGCGGCCTGCACAGCGCGGCCGACCTCGTCAACAGCTTCAAGCAGGTGGCCGTCGACCGCACCACCGAACAGCGGCGCCAGTTCGACCTGCAGCAGGTAAGCAATGAAATCATCGCCACCGTCATGAACCGCATCCGCAGCTCGGGCCACCGCATCGAGACGGACATCGACTTCGGCATCGCGCTGGACAGCTATCCGGGACCGTTCGGCCAGGTGATCACCAACCTGATCAACAACGCCCTGCTGCACGCCTTCGCACCCGCGCCCAACGATGGCGCCGCAGGCAAGGGCTGCATGCGCCTGTCCGCCACGCTGGACAGCGCGCGCGTGCGGATCGTCTTCGCCGACAATGGCGGCGGCATCGCCGAACAGCACTTGTCGCGCATCTTCGACCCCTTCTTTACCACCAAGCTGGGCCAGGGCGGCAGCGGCCTGGGTTTGTCGATCAGCTACAACATCGTCACGGCCCTGCTGGGCGGCACCATCCAGGTGGCCAGCAGCCCCGCCGGCACGCGTTTTACGCTGGATTTGCCCCTGGTGGCGCCCCAGCTGGACGGGGCCGCGCCCGCCAGCATCTATTAATCCACCGCCCTTTGCCCGGGCGCAGGCTTGCCTATACAAGTACGCGCCCGGACGGTCTTTCCAATCTAAAAGCAAAACCCTTATAATTGAACGGCTGAAGTACTTGTCATTGCATTTTTTTCAACTTGGCAAACCGCATCGACCCGCGCGACAAACAGGCGCGGGCACCGATCAACACAGCAGCGCGCCGGGCGAGGCAGTCATCAGACGAGATGTTGTACGCTGATGCAACCCGGCGGGAAAGGCACGCCGCCGGCGGCCTGCGCATCTTCAAGTGGTCATTATGTCGACAAAAAAACCGATCAAGCACTACCTCCAGTTCTCCGATTTCACGTTGGAAGAGTACGAATATGTGATCGAACGCGCCCATCTGATCAAGCGCAAGTTCAAGAATTACGAAATCTACCATCCACTGATCGACCGCACCCTGGTGATGGTCTTTGAAAAGAACTCCACCCGCACGCGATTGTCGTTCGAAGCCGGCATGCACCAGCTGGGCGGCGCCGCCATCTACCTGAACACGCGCGATTCCCAGTTGGGCCGCGGCGAGCCGGTGGAAGACGCGGGCCAGGTCATGTCGCGCATGTGCGACATCATCATGGTGCGTACCTTCGGCCAGGAAATCATCGAGCGTTTCGCCGCCAATTCGCGCGTGCCGGTGATCAATGGTCTGACCAATGAACACCACCCGTGCCAGGTCTTTGCCGACATCTTCACCTACATCGAACACCGCGGCTCGATCGCCGGCAAGATCGTCGCCTGGATCGGCGACGCCAACAACATGCTGTACTCGTGGCTGCAGGCGGCCGAAGTGTTCGGCTTCCACGTCAACGTGTCGACGCCGAAGGGCTACGACATCGACCTGTCGCAAGTCAAGACCGAGCGCTACACCTTCTTCGCCAACCCGTCCGACGCGTGCGAAGGAGCGCACCTGGTCAACACGGACGTGTGGACCAGCATGGGTTACGAAGCAGAAAACGCGGCCCGTATCGCCGCCTTCGACGGCTGGATCGTCGATGGCGCGAAGATGGCCCGCGCCGCGCCCGACGCCCTGTTCATGCACTGCCTGCCTGCCCACCGCGGCGAGGAAGTGGCAGCCGAAGTGATCGACGGCCCGCAATCGGTCGTGTGGGATGAAGCGGAAAACCGCTTGCACGTGCAAAAAGCGCTGATCGAATACCTGTTACTCGGTAAAATCCAATAATTCGCCTGGCACTGCATAAAACCTGGCAGCATCGCAATACATACATCGACAACGACAACTGGAAGCAATATGAGCGACATTAAAAAAGTAGTCCTGGCCTATTCCGGCGGACTCGACACCTCCGTCATCCTGAAGTGGCTGCAAGATAACTACCAGTGCGAAATCGTCACCTTCACGGCCGACCTGGGCCAGGGCGAAGAACTGGAACCGGCGCGCGCCAAGGCCATCAAGTTCGGCATCAAGCCGGAAAACATCCATATCGAAGACGTGCGCGAAGAATTCGTGCGCGATTTCGTCTTCCCGATGTTCCGCGCCAACACCGTGTATGAAGGCGAATACCTGCTGGGCACCTCGATCGCCCGTCCTTTGATCGCCAAGCGCCTGATCGAAATCGCCAATGCCACCGGCGCCGACGCCATCTCGCACGGCGCGACCGGCAAGGGCAACGACCAGGTGCGTTTCGAACTGGGCGCCTACGCGCTCAAGCCAGGCGTGAAGATCATCGCCCCATGGCGCGAGTGGGATCTGCTGTCGCGCGAAAAACTGCTGAAGTACGCGGAAGACGCCGGCATCGAAATCGACATGAAGCACAAGAACGGCGGCGCACCGTACTCGATGGACGCCAACTTGCTGCACATCAGCTTTGAAGGCCGCCACCTGGAAAACCCGAGCGCCGAAGCGGAAGAGACCATGTGGCGCTGGACCGTCAGCCCGGAAAACGCCCCGGACGAAGCGGAATACCTGGACATCGAATACGAAAAAGGCGACATCGTCGCCATCAACGGCGTGCGCATGTCGCCTGCCACCGTGCTGGCCGAACTGAACAAGGTTGGCGGCAAGCATGGCGTGGGACGCCTGGACCTGGTGGAAAACCGCTACGTCGGCATGAAGTCGCGCGGCTGCTATGAAACCCCGGGCGGCACCATCATGCTCAAAGCCCACCGCGCCATCGAATCGATCACGCTGGACCGCGAAGTGGCCCACCTGAAAGATGACCTGATGCCGCGCTACGCGTCGATGATCTACAACGGCTACTGGTGGGCGCCTGAGCGTGTTGCCCTGCAAACCCTGATCGACCACACGCAGGAAACCGTGAACGGCTGGGTACGCATCAAGCTGTACAAGGGCAATGTCATCGTCGTCTCGCGCGACTCGAAGACGGATTCGCTGTTCGACATGAACATCGCCACCTTCGACGAAGACGGCGGCGCCTACAACCAGGCCGACGCAGGCGGCTTCATCAAGCTGAACGCCTTACGCATGCGCATCGCCGCCATCGCCCGCGAAAAACGCGGCCAGAAGTAACTAGTTGCCGGGAGGCACTGTCTCCCGCGCCAACCGAAGCCGCCCACGGGCGGCTTTTTTACGTTTGAAACGCACTCGTCCGCGATTTACGTCACTGCGCGCGCCCGGATCGCCCCCATTTGGCTGTCTCCGTGGCAAAATGCTACAGTGCAATTGTGCTGACCTTCCCGCTTCCGGAGCCCTCCCATGTTCAAAGACCTGAGTATCAAGAATAAACTGTACCTGGGCTTCGGCTCCATCGTGGCCATCATCCTGATCCTGCTGGGCGTGGCCTACAACAGCTTTTCGCGCCTGTCGGAAGCCAATGCATGGGACCGCCATACGATGGAAGTGCTGGTCGAGATCGACAGGATCCACAATTCCATCCTGCAAATCCAGGTGGAAGCGCGCGGTTTCATTCTCACTGGCAATGAAACGTCGCTGACGCCGGAGTCGAATGAAATGGACGTGCTGAGCCAGCACACGCAAAAAGCCATCGCCATGACGGTCGACAACAAGGTGCAGTCGGAACGCTTCCGCAAGATCGATGCGCTGACCACCACCTGGGTCAAGGAATGGATCAATCCCCTGATCGAGAAGCGCCGGGCGCTGGGCAATGCGCCGGGCGCCACGGAATCGGTGGCGCGCACCATGCCGCCGGGCGGCTACCCCGCCGTCGCGCAAGCGAACAAGCTGCTCGATGAAGTGGCCGCCGAAGAAACCCGCTTGCTGGCCGAACGCACGGCCACCACGGCAAAATTGCAGGAAACCATGATGCTGACCCTGGCCCTGGGCGGCCTGCTGTGCGTGGTGCTGGCGCTGGGCATTTCCTACCTGCTGGGCCGTTCCATCCTCGGCCCGCTGAACAGCCTGACGGACGCCGTCGGGCGCATCGCCGGCGGCGAGCAAAGCGCGCGCGCCGCCATCCTCTCGCGTGATGAACTGGGCAAGGTGACGGAAGAATTCAACCGCATGGCGCAAACCATCCAGGACAATCAGGCCAATGAACTGGCCGCCACGAATACCCTGCGCGCCAAGGTCGATTCCCTGCTGGAAGTGGTGTCGAAAGCCGCCTCGGGCGACCTGACGGGCAAGGTCGGCATCACGGGCAGCGACGCCATCGGCCAGCTGGGCAACGGCCTGGCGAAAATGTTCGAAAACCTGCGCAGCCTGCTCAACAATGTGCAAAAGGCCGGCATCCAGGTGACGACGTCCGCCACGGAAATCGCCGCATCGGCGCGCCAGCAGGAAGCCACGGGCATCGAGCAGGCGCAAACGAGCGTGGAAATTCTCAGCACCACCAAGGAAATCTCGGCCAACACGAGCCAGTTGCTGAAAACCATGGAAGACGCCACCGCCGTGGCCGACTACACGACGAATGCGACGGCCGAAGCGCAAAACAACCTCAAGCGCATGGATTCGACCATGCAGCACATGGTCTCGGCCACCGATTCCATCAACGCCAAGCTGGCGGCCCTGTCGGAAAAAGCCAGCAATATCAATAGCGTGCTGATCACCATCACCAAGGTAGCCGACCAGACCAACATCCTGTCGCTGAACGCCGCGATCGAGGCGGAAAAAGCGGGCGAGGCGGGCCGCGGCTTCTCCGTGGTGGCGACGGAAATCCGCCGCCTGGCCGACCAGACTTCCGTGTCCACCTGGGATATCGAGCAAATGCTCAAGGAAATGCAGTCGGCCGTGTCCGCCAGCGTGATGGGCATGGATAAATTCTCGGAGGAAATTCGCCGCAGCGTGGGCGAGGTGCGGCAAGTGGCGGAACAATTGTCGTCCGTGATGGACCAGGTGCAGAAACTCACGCCGCAATTCGATGCCGTGCTGCAAGGCATGCAGTCGCAGGCGATCGGCGCCTCGCAGATTTCCGACACCATGATGCAGCTCAACGACGCCACCCAGCAAACGGTGGAGTCCTTGAAGGCCACCAGCGAAGCGGTGCACCAGCTGCAATATGCGGCGGGCGACCTGCAGTCGAGCGTGTCGACCTTCGCCGTCACCATCTGATCCCATGAAAGTGCTGCTCTTTCACATCGGACGCGACCGTTATGGCCTGCCCCTGGCCGGCATCGTGCGCGTCTTGCCGCTGCTGGAGCTGAAACAGTTGCCGCTCACGCCAGACTACGTGGCCGGCCTGATGGACTTGCATGGCACGCCCGTGCCCGTGATCGACCTGTCGCGCCTGGCCGGGCTGCCGGCCGCCGCCGCGCAGTTCGACACGCGTATCGTCGTCGTCGACTACCGCGCGCCTGGCGGCGAGACGGTGCACGCGCTGGGCCTGCTGGCCTCGCAGGTGCGCGGCATCGCCGACATCGACCCGCTCCGGCTTGAAGACAGCGGCGTGGCGACAGCGCCCTTCCTGGGCCAGGTGGCCAGCGACGCCGACGGCATCGTGCAGCTGGTGGAACTGGAACACCTGCTGCCGCCGGACGTGCGCGCGCTGCTGTTCCAAGACGCGAGCGCGGCATGACGGCGCAGGCCCTGCTGCGCCGCGCGACCGGCCTGTCCGTCTCCAAATCCGTGGCCGAGCGGGCCGTCGGCCAGCGCATGGAGCAGACGGGCTTTGCCGATAGCGAAGCCTACCTGCAGGCGCTCACGCCGGCCGAAATGACGCAATTGATCGAGCTGGTGGTGGTGCCCGAATCGTGGCTGTTCCGCGATCCGCAGGCGTTCTACGCCACCGTCGAACTGGTGCAGGAACGCTGGGCCCGGGGGCGCGCCACGCGCATCCTGTCGATTCCCTGCGCGGGCGGCGAGGAACCGTATTCGATGGCCATGGCGCTGCGCGACGGCGGCGTGCCGAAACAGGCGTTCAGCATCGACGCCTACGACCTGAGCCCCGGTTGCATCGAGCGGGCGCAGGCGGGAATCTACGGCCGCAACGCCTTCCGCGCGCAGGACGTGGCCTTCCGCGAACGCTATTTCACGCACGTGGCCGACGATTCCTACCGCATCATCGACTCCTTGCGCGAACAGGTGACCTTCAGGCAGGGCAATTTGCTGCAGTTCGACACGGCCACCTACAGCCGCCATTACGACGTCATCTTTTGCCGCAACCTGCTGATCTACTTTGACAAGCCGACCACGCGCGCGGCCATCCACAACCTGTCCGCCCTGCTGGCCGACGACGGCATGCTGCTGGCCGGCTATGCGGAAGTGCCGTCGTTCTGCCAGAACGGTTTTACGACGCTGCAATTCCGCCAGGCCTTCGCCCTGAAGAAGGAAACGGCGGCGCCGGCCAGCCCCGTGCAAGTGGCGCCGCTGCCGGCCTTGCGCACCTTGCGCAGCGTGCCGCCCGCGCCAAGGCGCACAACGGTGGCCCCTCCCTCTCCGGCGGTGCCGCGCACGCGGCCCGTGTCCGTGCCGCCGCCCGCGCAAACTGCGCAGGCCGATTTGCTGGCCGAAGCGCGCCTGCTGGCCGACCGCGGCCAGTTGCGCGAAGCCGGCGAAAAATGCCACGCCCACCTGGCGAAAGTGCCCGAGGCGGCGGAAGCGTATTTCATGCTGGGCATCATCAATGAACTGGCCGGCAAGATGGACCTGGCCGACGACTACTGGCGCCGCTGCATCTACCTGCAACCCGACCATTACGAGGCGCTGTGCCATCTGGCCCTGCTGGCCGAACGCAATGGCAACCACACGGCCGCCGCCACCCTGAAGGCGCGCGCGGCACGCATCTACGAGCGACGCCAGGCGTCCAGCTA
>NZ_LNCE01000088.1:0-1253 GCF_001445815.1 Janthinobacterium sp. Ant5-2-1
GTTTCCAGCAGTGGCGGGGTTTGTCCCTTGCGCACGATCTGCACGAAAATCTCATTCTGTTTGACCATGCCCAGCTCATAGCGGGCACGCTCCTCGACGGCGCCGGTACCATCTTTCAGGTCGCGCACTTCGGATTCGAGCTTGGCGTTTCTCGCCTTCAATTCCACATTCTTCTTGTTGGCCAGCGCCACTTGGGCTTCCATGTCGGCAACACGCAGCCAGCCGCCTTTACCCAGCCAGAGGGGAAATTGGATCAGCAGCAGCAGGGCTGCCAGGGCGAGCGTAATCAGGCGCATGGGACATTCAGTTAACAAACCGGCCGGATCTCTCCGGCCGGCCAGTGGGTTTTACATCAGCTTACTTCAGATTATAGAACGCATCGCGACCAGGGTAGCTGGCGATGTCGCCCAGGTCTTCCTCGATACGCAGCAGCTGGTTGTACTTGGCCATGCGGTCCGAACGCGACATCGAGCCGGTCTTGATCTGCAGAGCGTTGGTAGCAACGGCGATATCGGCGATGGTCGAGTCTTCCGTTTCGCCCGAGCGGTGCGAAATGACGGCCGTGTAGCCGGCGCGCTTGGCCATTTCGATGGCGGCGAAAGTTTCCGTCAGGGTGCCGATCTGGTTGATCTTGATCAGGATCGAGTTGGCGATGCCTTTCGAAATGCCTTCTTTCAGGATCTTGGTGTTGGTGACATACAGATCGTCGCCGACCAGCTGCACTTTCTTGCCCAGTTCCGCCGTCAGAATCGCCCAGCCGTCCCAGTCGCCTTCGTGCATCGCGTCTTCGATCGAGATGATCGGGTACTTGTCGCACCAGGTCGCCAGCAGGTTGGTGAACTCGGTAGCCGTCAGGCTCAGGCCTTCGCCTTCCATTTCGTACTTGCCGTTCTTGTAGAACTCGGACGCGGCGCAATCGAGGCCGATGGCGATCTGCGTGCCTGGCTCGTAGCCCGCTTCTTCGATGGCCTGGATGATCAGCTTGATGGCTTCTTCATGGTTGGCCAGCGATGGTGCGAAACCGCCTTCGTCGCCCACGTTGGTGTTCAGACCCTTCTTGTGCAGGATCTTTTTCAGCGTGTGGAACACTTCCGCGCCGTAGCGGACGGCTTCCTTGAACGACGGGGCGCCCACGGGAATGATCATGAATTCCTGGATGTCCAGGTTGTTGTCGGCGTGCGCGCCGCCGTTGATGACGTTCATCATCGGCACTGGCATCTGCATGGCGCCCGAACCGCCGAAATAGCGGTACA
>NZ_LNCE01000089.1:0-5465 GCF_001445815.1 Janthinobacterium sp. Ant5-2-1
CATTTGATATTTTAAGTTTTACAGCGATCCGAAGATCGCTGCTGCACTTACATCAAATGCCCACACTTATCGACTGTTAATTGTTAAAGAACTGTATTCGGTGCTACTTTCGCGCTATCGACAAAGCGTTGTGTTTGTCAGCTGCGAAGAAGGAAGAGTATGAAGCATTTCGCTAAATCCGTCAACTCCTTCTTTTACTACTCATCGCCGTTTCCGGTGATCCTCAAGTGCCGCATTTGACTGCGTCTCATTGGGGAGGCGAACTATAGCAAAGCCACCCACGGGCGGCAAGCTTTATTTCAGCAATTCAGCAACTGCCATGCCCACATCGGTCGTACTGGCGCTGCCACCCATGTCCGGCGTACGCGGGCCATGCTCGAGCACTTGTTCGATGGCGCGCAAAACCGCGTCATGCGCCGCCGTGTAATTGGCGTCGCCATTGCCGAGGAAGTCCAGCATCATGGCGCCCGACCAGATCATGCCGATCGGATTGGCGATATTCTGGCCATAGATATCGGGGGCGGAACCGTGTACCGGCTCGAAGACGGAAGGAAAAGTCCGCTCCGGATTGATATTGGCAGATGGTGCGATGGCAATCGTCCCCGTGCAGGCAGGGCCCAGGTCGGACAAGATATCGCCAAACAGATTCGAAGCGACCACCACGTCGAAGCGCTCGGGGCTCAATACAAAGCGGGCCGCCAGGATGTCGATATGGTATTTATCCCAGCGCACATCGGGGAAGCTCGGCCCCATCGCTTCTACCCGTTCATCCCAATATGGCATGCTGATGGCAATACCATTCGACTTGGTGGCCGATGTCAGGTGTTTTTTAGGCCGGCTTTGCGCCAGTTCGAATGCGTATTTCAATATCCGGTCGACGCCCTTGCGCGTAAACACGGATTCCTGCAGCACCGTTTCGCGCTCTGTTCCCTCGAACATGCGCCCGCCCACGGATGAATATTCTCCTTCCGTGTTTTCACGCACCACATAAAAGTCGATATCGCCCGGCTTTTTGTTCGCCAGCGGACACGGCACGCCCGGCATCAGACGCACAGGCCGCAAGTTGACGTATTCGTCGAACTCGCGCCGGAATTTTAATAAAGAGCCCCACAGCGAGATATGGTCAGGCACCTTGTCCGGCCAGCCCACCGCGCCAAAATAGATGGCGTCGAAATCCTTGAGCTGCGCAAACCAGTCCGAGGGCATCATTTGCCCGTGTTCCAGGTAATAGTCGCAATTGGCCCACTCCATGGTCGTGAACTGCAGGTCGATATTGAAACGACGGGCAGCCGCTTCAATTACACGCAAGCCCTCCGGCATGACTTCATTGCCAATGCCGTCACCGGCGATGACCGCGATTTTATGTGTGCTCATGGGAAACCCTGTTGGAAATAGGCGATGGAAGCCCGTATTTACATCTGCTGCGCCACGTCCGGGTACAGGCGCGCCAGCACATCGGCAGTGATCACCGTGATGATGGGCTGCACACGCTCGGCCGCCAGTTCATTTGATTTCTCGCGGCGCACGTCTTTCCACAACTCGGCCAATGCGCCCTCATGGCGCGCCACCGCCTGCTCGACTTCGTCTTGCCAGAAGGCAGGCGCTTCGCTTTCCACGAAGTTGCCGCGGCCACGGCCAAAGTGCGCCACCGCCAGGTAACGCAGCACGCCCGCCACCACCAGGGTGCGCAGGAATGCATCCGTAAATTGCATCATGGGTTCATTGCGGTCAGTGCCGGAATTGAAACCCCAGGCTGCGCCCGCGAACGTCAGCGCACCGACCACGCCGCCAAGCAAGGCGCCCGTGCCCAAGGTCAGGCCGCCGGAAATCAGGTCGGCCGACAGGCCAGTCGCGGCACCCGAAATCATGGCGCCCAATAGCCCAGCTTGCGCCTTGTCGATCGGTGCGCGCACGGCGAAATTTTCCCGTATCCGACTATTGATCTTATGCGCATCGGTCGGGTCGAGTTTGTGCAAGATCAAAAGCTCACGCGTGGTGACACCGCTGTGCGTATTGAGCCGCGCCACCAGGCTGGCCATGGCCTTTTCCTGGCGTTGCTGTTCTGCATTTTTGCCGATGCCCACAACCTGCAAGGCCGATTTCAGCAAGCTCTTGGAGGCGGACTCGATGGCTTCGCGATCCTGCCCGGCCACCGCCAACTGCGTGGCCAGCAAGCGCATGGCCTGCCGGAAACGTGCCGTATTCTGCTCTTGCCAGGCAGCAAACAAACGCGCATAACCCGCTTGCTGCGATTGCGGCAACAATCTACCCACGGCTTCGTAAAACACGCGTTCATGCACCCAGCAGCGGGCAAAGGCATCGAGCGCCAGGACGTCGCGCACGATTGGATACTGCTGCAAATGCTCGCGCCAGCGTGCCTGCTCGCTGTGTTCCTCATTGCCAGGGCGCGGCGGCCCCATCTGATTGAGCAAGACCACCACGGGCTTATCGAGCCAGGCGAGGATTTTCATTTCCGCCGGCAAGTAGCCCGCATCCTTGGGATGCTCCGAGGAATTGACCAGGTACAGCACCACGTCGGCAGAGTCCTTGGCCGTGCGCAGCGCTTGCTGGCTGAGCCAGAATGGGCGGTCGCGATAACGGTCCAGCACCTCGCGCAGGAACCAGCCGATGGGATTGCCTGACTGGCCCAGGCGCTTGAGCAGGCGCACGGAGTCGCCAAAGCCGGGCGTATCCCACAATTGCAAGGCATCACCCTGCGGCGTGGCCAGCAGGGTATGCGATTCCGCAAACACGGTCACGTGGGCGGCGTCGCGCACTTCGCCGATGTCCACGCCCACCAAAGTGCGCGCCAAGGTCGTCTTGCCATTATTCGTGTGTGAAATCAGCGCAAACTGAATCTGCACCGCATCATCTTGCACATCTTTATTCACATTCACACTCATGCTGCTGCCGATACTTTCAAGCCGACACCTGCATCAAGCGGGTGCAAGGCAGGGTTGAGCAAATTGACCACGGTGGCCGTGGTTTTATGGAACTGGCAGAACTGCTGCCACAGGGCGACGCGCTCCGCCAGGCGCGCACCGTTATCGACCTGCTCACCAGCGCGCTCCAGGTAGCTGGACTCGTCGATCAGGACGGCGATGCCGCGTGCCGACGATTGCACCAGGTAATCGAGGAAGGCGCCGTGATTTTCCTTTTCCGGCGTCGCCGTCAGATTGAACAGCACGGCCGTGATATTGACTTGCGGATCGTTCAAGTCCGTGCCGCGCAAGACGTCCTGCGGCTCTTCGCCATACGACGTCGATGGACGCAGCATCATGCGGCCCTGCTCGCCGAACAGCATGATGGACAGCTGCCCCAATCCCATGTGGCGTGCTTCATCGACAGTAAAGCTGTATGGCAAGACGCGCAGCATGCCGCCCGTGACCACGCCGATGCTTTCATTGAGCTTGCGGAAATACGGTTGATCGAGATCCAGCGGAAAGTGCCTGGCCAGGTGCGCCGCGCGCCAGTTGTTGACCAGGGCCAGGATCAGGCGGGGGACGACGACCAGCAGAAAAATCGTTGCCGCATACAAATGCACCCAGCGGGCGCCGCCTTCGACGGTCGTCGTTTGCGGGAAGCGCAGCGCTTCGATTTCAGCCAGCGAAAAACCTTGCAAATGAAACAGGGCAATCGCCGGCGCAAACAGGGTTGAAAGCAGGCTGTGCACCTGGCCGGGATTCAAAAAGGTGCTTTCCCAGCCGGCCGCATATTGCGACAGGAAACCGCGCGCATACAGCGAGGCAACGGCGCCGATGGCAAACATGGCGGCGCTCAGGTGGATGGTACGGCTCAGGCGCGCGGCCGTCAGCTTGGCGCTCAAGTGCGCCCATTCCCCCATGAAACTGAGCAAGCCCGAAGACAAGGCGTGCGGCAGCTTGCGCGGCAGGGCCAGGCGGCCCACGCTCAGGTGGCGCACCAGTCCCGCTTTCGGCCAGCCGAGCGAGTGCGAGGGGATGCATAGCCAGATCAGCAAGCCCAGGTAGACCAGTACATTCCAGGCGATGATCAGCAGCAAGGGCGCCGACAGCAGATCGACACGATGGGGATCCGTGATGCGGTCGAGCCCGGCTCCCAGCAGCAAGGCCAGCAGGGGCAAGGCCAGCGCCAGGGTTTTCATGCCGTTGCGACGCTTCGCGAAGGCAGCGAAGGCGGGGGTGCGCTCGGTGATGCGCTTGATGATCAACTCGGAACGCTGCTGCAGGAAATCGTCACCTGTCACTTCGGCCTGCTTTCCCGAAGCTTGCCACTGCGCAAGCTCACGCGCACTACGGCTGGCATACATGCGGTCGTCCTCGCTGAGGACTTCTTTTTTCTGGTCGGCCGTCTCGATAGCACGGACCAATACCACTTCTCTCGCAATCTGCTCGTTCATGGTGCTCCTGTTTTTGTATGAAACGACAACTCGACAGGCAGATTGTGACGTACTTTTGTGTTTCAGGCCAACGCGTCCTCGGACCGGAACAAATGATGCAGCAGATATATGAGGAAAGAAGCGATCCAGGCAGACCACAAGGTGTGCGTAAAGAATTGTGCACCTTGCAACTGTTGCTGCCAGCCTGCTGCCAAACCACACAGCAGCATGACGCCGGCGAACAGAACCGCCGTGCGTGGTCGTCTTGGCAGGCAGAACAATGGCAAGGCCAACATCCACCAGGCAGTGTTTGCCTGGGTAGCGGGCAGGCATGCCATGGCAGATGCGCTGGCCGGCAACGTTTCCAGCAGGCGCGCGTACGGCTCCATTCCGCCATAGCGCAACAAATCAGTGGGACAAGGCACGTCGCTGAAGGAAAAGAGCCAATAGATGCTTAACGGCACGAAGATAGCCGACAACGCCACCACGCGCAAGGCGCTGCGGCGTGATGCAAGCCAGGCCAGCGGATGCAAGGTGTCCCAGACGGCCAAGCCGATCAAAGCGACACCAAGCAAGATCATGCCGAACTGGAAACTGCTTACCCACGCGCTGCCAGCACCGGCAAATTGCCCACGCGCCCCGTCGAACATACTGTCGGCGATCATGAGGTCGAGGTTGCTGTAATTGCCGATCCAGAGTATCAGCATGGCCGATAGCATCAGGACACTATCGATGCCTTTGGGAGTTTTGACGAGTTTAAGCTTGGCCAACATGGATGCACACGTTACATGATGAGAATGGAAGTCATCGTACAGTGTCAATATGAAGAGAACATGACGATGCCCGCCATGTACAACATGTGGTGATAAATGACAAAGGCAGCGCGTAGCGATGCCTTTTTTTCGTCTGTGGTATTGACTGCCAACTTGTCGGATTACGCTCCGCTAATCCGACCTACCCGGCGTTCTATGGACGTAGGTCGGCTTAGCGCGCAGCGCGTAAGCCGACACCACCACCGGCGCCCAACAAAACCACCAGACGAAAAAAAACCCCACCATGGCTGGCGGGGTTTTTCTCTACTGCGAATAACAAGCCTGACGATAACCTA
>NZ_LNCE01000009.1:0-20572 GCF_001445815.1 Janthinobacterium sp. Ant5-2-1
GGCCTGCAGGCCCGTCACTGTCGCCGTGCTGCGGATGGTGGCCGGCGTGGCGCGGTCGAACGACAGCAACTTGTTGCTGGCGGTGAGCACGAAGACATCGCCAGCCACCACCACGGGCGGCGGTGGCGTGACGACGACATCGTCGTGGTCGCTGCCACCGCCGCAAGCGGACAAGGTCATGGCGATGGCGGAAACAAGCAGCAGCTTGGCGAATGGCAAGGTTGGCAGTGGTGACATGGTCGTGGTCCCGATAAAGTGAGTGGAGGTGCCGCTCATGCCGCCGTTGCGGCGAGCGCACCCCTGTACTACTCGCCGTGCCCGCGTTTGGATGCAGCCATGCAAAAAAATTTATTTCGGCGCAATTTGTGCTTGTATTTAGGCAACTTTTTCAGTGTATAGTCTTGGACAGGATATCCAAAAACATGGGGCGGACTATGGCAATCGTGTATCAGACAACCGCATTGGGCGATGCGCAGCTGCGCGTAGCCCTGGTGGAACGCGGCAGCGCCGACCTGCTGGTGCATCGCGTGAGCAGCTTCGGCCTGGCGCGCAGCGACGCCCAATGGTTCGTCACCCGTGACCGCCAGAGCGCCACGGTAATCGTCTGCTTCACCTCGCAAGGCATGGCGCAGTTGAAAATCTGCTTTGTCGACAGCTACGGCGAAGCGGGCTGGCAAGTACCACGCCCGCGCCATATCCAGCTGTAGCGCAAAAGGTCCGTACACACTGACTTGAAGGGAGCACCGCCATGGATTTGATCTTGCTGGAACCCGGCAACGGGGAACTCGTGTTCGGCAAGACGCCGGGTGAAGGCAATGCCGGCATCGACGCCATCTGGCGCGACGCCGCCGCGCTTCAGGGCATGGGTCCATGCATCGAGCTGGTGTCGTTACATCAAGGCATGAAGCAGCAAATAACGACGGACGTCAGCAATTCTGCGCGCACATCCGGACGGCCCGTGATCACGGAATTTAGCTGCGTCAAATATGTCGACCAGACGTCCGTCAAGCTGTATGAACTGTGCCTGCGCGCCGAGCCGCTGGGCAGGGGTGCGGCGCAGCCGACCAAGCTGTACATCGCCCGCAACGCGGGCGACAAGACGATCAACATCATCACCATCTCGCTGCGCGACGCGCTGATCAGCGAAATCCAGCTGCAAACCCATCCCGACGACATGCCCACCGAACAGTTCAAGCTGAACTTTACGGAAATCCTCTGGAGCCACAGCGTGCGGCAGGCCGACGGCAAGCCCGGCCCCCAACACACGACAGGCTGGAGCCTGGCGCGCAACCGCCCGATCGGGGCCTTTACGGCATGATAAAGATGACCTTCGCCTGCTCGCCCCGGCAGTCCCGGCGTCCGGCATGGTAGACATTCAGCAAAACAACACGCGATAAGGATACCCGCATGAGCAACTACATCCGCATCGCCGGCAGCCCCGCCACCGGTATCGTACTGCTGGGCGACGATGGCACAGTGCGCAGCCTGGCCCAGGTCGAGCCGAACTTGTACTGGCGGGACTGTGCCAGTGCCCCTGGCTTCCTGCCTGGCGATACGGCGTTCGCCTGCCTGCTCGGCGACGGCGCCGGCTACACCACGCTGGTCCATGGCACTGCCATCCGTTTTCTCGCCGCCCTGGGCCAGCCGCTGGCGCGCTGGAA
The DNA here is from genome assembly GCF_001445815.1 of Janthinobacterium sp. Ant5-2-1. NCBI lineage: Bacteria > Pseudomonadati > Pseudomonadota > Betaproteobacteria > Burkholderiales > Oxalobacteraceae > Janthinobacterium > Janthinobacterium sp. Ant5-2-1. The sequence continues at coordinate 1,662 of NZ_LNCE01000009.1, forward strand.
AGACGTCGCGGTGCCGCCTGCCGGCACCGGCATGGCCGGCCTGGCCGGCGACCATCACGGCTACCTGCTGCTGGCCGCCGATGGTCACGGCCTGTACCGGCTGGACAGGTCCGCCAATGGCAATGGTGAGTGGAATGCATGGGAGCGCTGCCCCGCCCCGCCCACGCTGTTGCGCGGCAAGGCCACCCTGATCGCCGGCGACTGGCAGCATGGCATGCTGGCGGTGGGCGACGGTGCGGCAGCAAAACTGGCGCGCGGCGACGGCGACTGGAAGGCGCTGCCGCCGCCACCGCTGGCCATCGAGATGGTGTCGGGCAATTTCCAAGATGGCTTCATCGCCTATGGCGAGGGGCAGCTGTGCATGCTGGACTCGGGCGCCCAGCCAAGATGGAGTCGCCTGAGCATGCCAAACTTCGACTTGCGTGCCCTGTCCGGCAACCCGGTCCACGGCGTGGCCGCCGTGCTGGCCGATTCCAGCGGCCACGGCACCGTGGTCGCGTATGCCCTGCGTCCGGGACGGGAACCGTGGTCGCTGGCGCTGGCCCCGCCAAGGCCTGCCGCCTAGTCCCTACTCTTCCAGCCCGCCCCCCAGGGCCTTGTACAAGGCCACGGCAGACTTGAGCTGGTCGCGCCGCGCGTCGAGCAGCGTCTGCTGCGCCGCATACGACTGGCGCTGCGCGTCGAGCAATTCCAGGCGGCTGTCCTGGCCCGCGTCGTAGCGCAGCTGCGACAGGCGCTGGCGCTGCTGCGCCGCTACCACCACGCGCTGCTGGGCATCGATCTGCTGCGCGTACGTGGCGCTGCCGGCCAGGCCGTCGCGCACGTCGCGGAAGGCCGACTGGATCGCCTGTTCGTACTGCAGCACGGCCACGTCCTTGCGCAGGCGCGACAGCTGCAGTTCCGCGCGCAGCTGGCCGCCCTGGAACAGCGGCTGCGTCACTTGCGGCGCGAACGACCAGCTGCGCGCGCTGCCGCGGAACAGGTCACCGAGTTCCGGACTGGCAAAGCCCAGCGACGCCGTCAGCGACAGGCGCGGGAAGAAGGCGGCGCGGGCGGCGCCGATTTCCGCATTCGCCGCCACCAGCGCGTATTCCGCCTGCAGGATGTCGGGCCGGCGCGCCAGCAAGTCCGACGGCAGGCCGGCAGGCAGCTGCGTCAGCACGGGCTGGCCGTCGAGCGGCCGGCCAGCCGGCAAGTCAGTCGGCGGCGGCGCACCGAGCAGCAATTCCAGGTTGTTGCGCGCCAGGGCACTGGCCCGTTCGCGCGCCTGCACGTCCGCCTCCGCCGTGGCGGCCTGCCCTTGCGCCTGCGCCACGTCCAGGCCGCTGCCCTGTTGCGCGCCATGCAGGCGCTGCGTCAGGAGCAAGGCCTGGCGCCAGTCAAGCAGGGTTTGGCGGGCCAGCGCCAGTTGCTCTTCCGCCAGCCGCTGCTCCAGATACGCATCGGCTACGGCGCCGATCAGGGCCATGTGCGCGGCGCGCTGGCCCTGCTGCGTGGACAGGTAGCGGGCAAACGCGGCATCGGACAGGGAGCGCAGGCGGCCGAACAGGTCGATCTCGAACGCGCTCATGGCGATGCCGGCAGTGAACTGATTCTGTGTCACCGCATCGGCGCCGCGCTGGCGCACGCCGCCCGCATTGGCGCCGATGGCCGGATAGCGGCCCGCATCCTGGATCTGGTACTGGGCCCGCACGGCTTCCACGTTGAGGGACGCCACGCGCAAGTCGCGGTTGTTTTCCAGGGCGATGTCGACCAGGCGCTGCAGGCGCGCATCGAGCAGCATCTGGCGCCAGCCCAGGTCGGCCGCAGTGTCGCCAATGGCTGGCGCGGAAACCTCGGCATACGCGGCAGGGATCGGCGCCGCCGGCTTGACCAGCGGCGGCGTCAAGGAACACGCCGACAAGGCCAGCGCGGCCAGGGGCGTGATAAAGAATAAACGCATTACAACTCTCCTTCCACCGCCTTGACGGCGATGCGATGACTGCGTTTGTTGAAGTACGTGCTCATCTTGTCGACGGCGCCCAGCACCACGACAAAGAACACGGGCACGAAAAACACGGCCAGCACGGTGGCGGTGATCATGCCGCCGAACACGCCCGTGCCGATCGCGTGCTGCGTCTCGGCGCTGGCGCCCGTGGCCAGCATCAGCGGCACCACGCCCAGCGCGAACGCCAGCGACGTCATCAAGATCGGGCGCAAGCGCAAGCGGGCCGCCTCCACGGTCGCTTCGACCAAGCCCTTGCCTTGCGCCTGCAACTGGCGCGCATATTCGACGATCAGAATGGCATTCTTCGCCGACAGGCCGATGATCGTGATCATGCCCACCTTGAAGAACACGTCGTTCGGCATGCCGCGCAACATCACGGCCAGCACGGCGCCCAGCAATCCCAAAGGCACGACCAGCATCACGGAGACGGGAATCGACCAGCTTTCATACAGGGCAGCCAGCACGAGGAAGACCACCAGCATCGACAGCGCCATCAGCATGGGCGCCTGCGACGCCGATTCCTTCTCTTGCAGCGACTGGCCCGTCCACGCCAGCGCAAAGCCCGGTGGCAGCTGTTTCACGAGCCGTTCCATTTCCAGCATGGCGTCGCCGCTCGATACGCCCGGTGCCGCACTGCCCGAAATGCGCGCCGCAGGGTAACCCTGGTAGCGCACCAGCTGCAGCGGCGATTCGCTCCACACGGGGCGCACCAGCTCGCCCAGCGCCACCATGCCGCCCGCGTTATTGCGGATGCGCAGGGCCAGCACGTCGTTCAGTTGCATGCGCGACGGCGCATTGGCCTGGATGATCACCTGCTGCATGCGGCCGGCATTCGGGAAATCGTTGACATAGGTCGAGCCCATGGCCGCCGTCAGCATGTCGGCAATCGCCGTAAACGACACGCCCAGCGCTTCGGCCTTGGTACGGTCGATGTCGAGGCGCACGCTGGCGCCGGGCGGCAAGCCGTCCGGATACACGCCCGCCACCTTGCCGCTTTGCGCGGCCAGGCCCAGCAACTGGTTCTGCGCCGCCTGCAAGGCAGCGACACCCTGGTTGGCGCGGTCTTGCAGGCGCATGGAAAAGCCCGACGAGTTGCCCAGTTCATCGATGGCGGGCGGCATCAGGCTCATGATCATGCCCTCCTTCGCCTGCGACATGGCCGCCTGCGCCAGCGCCACTTCTTCCTGCGCCGTGGCGCCGTTGCGCTCTTTCCAGTCCTTCAGCATGGTGAAGGCCAGGCCCGCATTCGGTCCCGCGCCGGAAAAGCTGAAACCGAGAATAGACTGGTTCACTTCGATGCCGGGCCGCGTGGCCACGTGCTGCTCGTACAGCTTGACGACATCGAGCGTGCGCTCCATCGTCGCGTCGGACGGCAGCTGGATCGAGGTGATGAAGTATCCCTGGTCTTCCTCCGGCAAGAAGGCCGACGGCAGCTGCATGAAAGCCACGCCCAGCGCCGCGACGATGGCGCCATACAGCACCATCGAGCGGCCCGCGCGTTTCACCATCGCCACCACGCCTTTTTCATAGCGGGCCGTCATGCGTTCAAACTGGCGGTCGAACCACAGGAAGAAGCCCTTCTTGTCATGGTCGTGCGGACCGATGGGTTTGAGCATGGTGGCGCACAGGGCCGGCGTCAGGGTCAACGCCAAAAACGCCGAGAACAAAATCGACACGGCCATGGCCAGGGTGAACTGGCGGTAGATGGCGCCCACGGAGCCGCTGGCCAGGGCCATCGGGATGAACACGGCCGTCAGCACCAGGGTGATGCCCACTACCGCCCCCGTGATTTCACGCATGGCTTTCGACGTCGCTTCCTTCGGCGACAAGCCTTCGGTCGCCATCAGGCGCTCGACGGCTTCCACCACGACGATGGCGTCATCGACGATGATGCCGATGGCCAGCACCATGCCGAACATGGTCAGCACGTTGACGGAGTAGCCGGCCATCAGCATGACCGTAAAAGTGCCCATCAGGGCAATCGGTGCGACGATGGCGGGAATCAGCGTATAGCGTATCTTTTGCAGGAACAGATACATGACGAGGAAGACCAGCACCATCGCTTCCAGCAAGGTGACGACGACCTTCTCGATCGAGACCTTCACGAACGGCGCCGTATCGAACGGCACCGAATACTTGATCCCGGCCGGCATGGTGTGCGCCAGCTCGGCCATGCGCGCACGCACGGCGCTGGCCGTCTGCACGGCGTTGGCGCCCGGCGACAGCATGACGGCGGCGCCCGACGCGGCTTGCCCGTTTTCGCGGATGCTGAAATTGAAGCTTTGCGCGCCCAGCGACACTTTCGCCACGTCGCCGATCGTCACTTTCGAGCCGTCCGCATTCGCGCGCAGGACGATGGCGGCAAATTCGGCCGGCTTTTGCAGCTGGCCCTGCACCGTCAGCGGGATGGTCACGCGCTGGCCGTGCACGGCGGGCGAGTCGCCCAGGCGGCCCGGGGCGATCTGCGCATTTTGCTGCGCGATGGCGGCCGTCAGCTCGCCCATGGCGATGTTGTACGACACCAGCTTGGCCGGATCGACCCAGATGCGCATGGCGCGCTCGGAGCCGAACAACTGCACCTTGCCCACGCCGGGAATGCGGCGCAGTTCTTCCGTCACGTTGCGCGCCAGGTAGTCGCCCAGCGCCACTTCATCGTGCTGGCCATTGTCGGAAATCAGGCTGACGATCATCAGGAAACCGGACGACGCCGACTCCACCGTCAAGCCGTTTTGCCGCACGGCTTGCGGCAGGCGCGGTTCGATGGCTTTCAGGCGGTTTTGCACGTCCACCTGGGCCATTTCCGGATCCGTGCCCGGCTGGAAGGTGACGGTGATCGAGGCAGAACCCGACGTATCGGTCGACGACTCGAAATACAGCAGGTGCTTGACGCCCGACAGTTCGCGTTCGATCAGGCCCACCACGGAATCGTTCATGGTTTGCGGCGTGGCGCCAGGGTAGTTGGCGCTGATGCTGACGCTGGGCGGCGCCACCGAGGGGAAGCGCGCAATCGGCAATTGCGGTATGGCGATCAGTCCGAACAGGACGATGAAGACCGCCACCACCCACGCAAAGACGGGGCGGTTGATGAAAAATTGAGGCATGTCGTTAAGCTTTCATGGTATTCAAATGACGCATCAATGCGCCTTGGCGGCAGCACTTGCCGCAGTTGCAGCCACGGCGGCGGCACGCTTCCACGGTTGCGGCGCGGCGGTGGCGCCCGGCTGCAAGCGTTCCTGGCCTTCGATGACGACGGTTTCGCCCGCCTTCAAGCCGCCGTTGACCACGTACTGGTGGTCGATCACATCACCCACGGCGATGGTTTTGAGGCTCGCTTTGTTCGTGCCATCGAGGACCCAGGCCTGCGCCTGGCCGCCGCTGCTGTGCAAGACGGCCTGCTGCGGCAGCAGCACGCCATTTGCCTGCACGGCGCGGGCGATGCGGGCGCGCACGAACATGCCAGGCAAGAGCTGGCGCTGCGGATTGTCGACCAGCACGCGGATGACGGCGTCGCCCGTGCCCGCATCGACGCTGATGCCCGAGAACAGGATGCGGCCCGTGACGGGGTGCGGCTGGCCATCGGCCCCCAAAATGGTCACGGGCAGCTTGTCCGCGCCCCCGTTGCCCGAGGCTTGCAAGGCGGCCAGCGCGGCGGCCGGCTGGCGCACGTCGACATACACCTTGTCGATCTGCTGGATGCGCGCCATCGGCGTCGCATCGGCCAGGCCCACGAGCGCGCCTTCCGTCACCAGTTCGGAGCCGATGCGTCCGGCAATGGGCGCCTCGATGCTGGCAAAGGCCAGGTCCAGGCGGCGCCGCGCCAGGGCGGCACGCGCCTGCGCCACGGTGGCCACGGCTTGCTCGCGCTGGGCCACGGCGTCGTCATACGCCTGGCGGCTGATGGCGTCCGCTTCCACCAGCGGTTTTAACCTGTCGGCCTGGCTGCTGGCGCGGTTTGCCGTGGCCACCGCATGCTGCAGGGCGGCGGCGGCCGAATCGACGTCCGCCTGGAACGGCGCCGGATTGAGCTGGAACAGCTTCTGTCCCGCTTTCACTTCGGCGCCCTGCTCGAACTGGCGGCGCAGCACGATGCCGCCCACCTGCGGGCGGATGTCGGCCGTGCGGAAGGCGGCCACCCTGCCCGGCAATTCGTCGCTGAGGACGACGGGCGCCGCTTGCAGCTTGAGCACCGTGACGGCGGCGGGCGGCGCGGCGCCTTCTTCCGGCGCAGGCTTGGAACAGGCGGCAAGACTGAGCAGTGCCGCGGCGATCAACGTGTTTTTCCTGGTGAGGTACTTTACTGGCATGACTTTTCTCTATGGCTGATCCCAACCGGCAGTCCGGTCGACAGATAACAAGAGCATAGAAGGCCAACGTGGATGTTCCGTCAAAGAAATGTGGAGATTCGATGGAGACAGCGAAGAATGCTAGACTAATTGCATGAACTATCATCACAGCGCCAGCCAACCCTCCTTCCTTGCCACCACGCCGCCTTCCGCCCTCGTCCTGATCGCCGAAGATGAACCGCAAATCGCCCGCATTCTCGCCGGCTACCTCGAGCGCGACGGCTACCGCACGGCCTTTGCGCACGATGGCCAGGAAGCGCTGCAGCAGCACCTGGCGCTGGCGCCGGACCTGCTGCTGCTCGACGTGCAAATGCCCCGTGTCGACGGCTGGGGCGTGCTGGCGGAAGTGCGGCGGCGCGGCGAAACGCCCGTCATCATGCTCACAGCCCGCGACCAGGATGCGGACAAACTGGCCGCCCTGCGCGTGGGCGCCGACGACTACATCATCAAGCCCTTCAATCCGGCCGAAGTGGTGGCCCGCGTGGCGGCCGTGCTGCGCCGCTCGCGCGTGCGCCACCACCCGGTGGGCGGCCAGCGCCTGCGCTGCGGCCCCATCGAAATCGACCAGGAAACCTATGTCGCCAGCGTGCTGCGCGATGGCATGGCCGTGGCGCTCAGCCTGACGTTGACGGAGTTCCGCTTGCTGGCCCACCTGGCGCGTACGCCGCGGCGCGTCTGCAGCCGCCTGGAATTGCTCGAGTCGTGCATGCCCGAGAGCAATTCGATGGAACGCACGGTGGACAGCCACGTCAGCAAGCTGCGCAAGAAACTGGAAGAAGCGGGCGTGCTGAACATGCCGGCCAGCCTGCGCGGCGTGGGCTATCGCCTGGAAAGCGACTTCTGATGCGCTTCACAGGCCTGAACCGGCAAATCATCCTGTCGATGTCCGTGCTGATGGTCAGCAGCATCCTGATCATCTGGATCGGTTCCTGGACCTTCTTCGCCATCGCCTTCAAGATCGACCCCGGCATGCTGTCCGAGCCGGACGACTGGTCGCCCAGCACCGTCGAATGGCTGTGGATTTTCGCCATCACCATCTTTGGCCTGGGCCTGGCCGCCTTTTTCGCCCTCAAGCTGGCTTCGCGCATCCTCAAACCGATCAATTCCGTGATGGACAGCGTGCGCCGCGTGGCCCATGGCGACCTGTCCGCGCGCGCCTTCGCGGGCGACCGCAGCCTGGGCGAGACGGCCATGCTGGTCGACGATTTCAACAGCATGGCCGAGCGCCTGCAGCGGGGCGCCAAGGAAAGCGAAACGTGGAACGCGGCCATCGCGCACGAACTGCGCACGCCCGTGACCATCCTGCGCGGCACCTTGCAAGGTGTCGTCGATGGCGTCTTCAAGCCCGAAGAAGTTCCGTTTTCCAGCCTGCTGGCGCAAGTCGAAGACCTGGGCAGGCTGATCGAGGATTTGCGCACCCTGAGCCTGGCCGACAGCGGCCACATGCAGCTGCGCATGGCGTGGACGGACCTGACCCTGGAAATCGAGGAAGTGGGCCGGTTGCTGGCGCAGGAAATGGAAGCGGCCGGTTTTACCCTGCAACTGCACCTGTCCGACCATCCCGTCTGCTGCGACGCGGCGCGCATCCGGCAAATCGTGCTGGCCCTGCTCGACAACGCGCGCCGCTATGCGCATCCGGGCCTGCTGCGCGTGCGCACCCGCGTGCTGGCCGGCCAGTACTATCTGAGCGTCGAGGATGCGGGTCCCGGCATTGCCGACGAACTGGCGCCGTACGTGTTCGAGGCGTTCCGCCGCGGCGACAGCGCCAGGGTTGACCTGAACGCGGGCAGCGGCCTGGGGCTGGCCGTGGTCGAGGCCATCGCACGCGCACACGGCGGCAGCGCCGTCTGCACGCGTGGCAAGGCGGGCGGCAGCCTGTTCACCATCAAGTGGCCGGTCGAGCATGCCGCGCCGCCGCCCGCTGGCTAACTACGCCGGCGCGCGCAGCATGTCGACAAAAGCGCGCAAGACGGCCGGCATCTGCCGCCGGCTTGGGTAATACAGGAAGTAACGGGGCGGCGGCGGCATGCAGCGTTCCAGCACGCACGCCAGGCGCCCCGCCGCGATATCGGCGCGCGCATCGGCCTCGTACACATACGCCAGCCCCGCGCCATCGCGGGCGGCGCGCAGCATCAATTCATCGTCATCGAACACGAGCGGCCCGCCGACGGCGATGCTGACGCCCTCGCCTGCCTGCTCGAACTCCCACGCATACTGGCGCCCGCTGGGAAAACGCCGGCCGATGCAGGCGTGGTTCAGCAGCGCGCGCGGCGTGGCTGGCGCGCCATGCGCGGCCAGGTAGGCGGGCGACGCCACCACCACGAACGGTTGCGGCGCGCCCACGGGCACGGCGATCATGTCGGCCGCCACCTGCTCGCCGAAGCGGATGCCCGCGTCAAAGCCGTCGCGCACGATATCGATCATGCCGTCATCGGTCACCACTTCGACCTGCACGCGCGGATAGCGGGCGACAAAACTGGCCAGCATGGGCGCCAGCAGCAAGCGGGCAGCCGGACGGGGCACGTTCAGGCGCAGCTTGCCTGCGGGCACATCCTGCAAGGTGCTCAAGTCAAGCAAGGCATCATCGATTTCGCGCATGGCCGGCGCCAGCCGCGCCAGCAGCAACTGGCCCGCTTCCGTCGGCGTGACGCTGCGCGTCGTGCGGTTGAGCAGGCGCACGCCCAGTCGCTCTTCCAGCGCGCGCAGCGCATGGCTGAGAGCGGAGGCGGACACGCCCCGTTCCAGGGCCGCCTTGCGAAAACTGCGCAGGCGGGCGACGGCGGCAAAGGCCGTCAATTCGTTGAGGTCAGCCATCATTCATGAGATTAATTCAGTAATACATGCAGGATAAGCTATCTTATCGCATGCTGTGTGCCCATCCATACTGTGTTTTCCAACTTTAAACGAGGAATGCAATGGACAATCACAGAACACTGGGCAACTCCGGCTTGCGCGTCGCCCCCATCGGCCTGGGCTGCATGGGCATGAGCTTTGCCTACGGCGGCGCGGACGACGCCGCCTCGCTGCGCGTGCTGCACCGCGCCGTGGAACTGGGCGTGACCCTGATCGACACGGCGGAAGTCTACGGTCCCTACGCCAACGAGGACTTGGTAGGCCGCGCCCTGAAGGAACTGCGCGGCAAGGTCCACATCGCCACCAAGTTCGGCTTCAAGATCTTGCCTCACGGCCAGGGCGTGGAACGCATGGCGGGCGTCGACAGCCGCCCCGAGCACGTCGTCCGGGCCGTGGAAGCGTCGCTGTCCAGGCTCGGCATCGAGTGCATCGACCTGCTGTACCAGCACCGCGTGGACCCCGCCGTGCCCATCGAAGACGTGGTCGGCGCCATGGCCGGTCTGGTGCGGGCAGGCAAGGTACGCCACCTGGGCTTGTCGGAAGTGTCGGCCGCCACCCTGCGCCGCGCCCACGCCGTGCACCCGATTGCGGCCGTCCAGTCCGAATACTCGCTGTGGAGCCGCGACGTGGAAGCCGACGTACTCCCCGCCTGCCGCGAACTGGGCGTCGGCTTCGTGCCCTACAGCCCGCTGGGCCGGGGCTTCCTGACGGGACAACTCACATCCGGCGCAGCGCTGGCGCCAGACGACTACCGCCACAGCCTGCCCCGCTTCCAGCCGCCCGCGATGGCGGCCAACGCCCACCTCGTTGCCGAATTGCAGCGCCTGGCGGCCGCGCGCGGCGCCACGGCGGCGCAATTGGCCCTGGCCTGGCTGCTGGCGCAAGGTACCGACATCGTGCCGATTCCCGGCGCCCGCAGTCTGGTCCACCTGGAAGAAAATGTGGCCGCCACGCAGATCACCCTGAGCGGCACCGAGCTGGCCGCCATCGGCGCCGCCATTGCGCCCGCTGCCGTACATGGCGCGCGCTACCCGGCGGTGGAGCTTGCCATGGTTGGCCTGTAGACAATCATGCTGGAGTGCGCTAGCTTGAGTATGACAAGCAATTCTTTGCCCCTTTGCACTTGAAATGCCTGAATCCGCTATCATTTCCAATCTGAACTATTCATTATGAAAGGGATTTATATGTCCGATTTGCTCGAAACACTGCAATGGCGCTACGCCACCAAGAAAATGGACCCGACGAAAACGGTGCCGCAAGACAAGGTCGAGCGCATTCTGGAAGCCGTGCGCCTGACGGCCAGCTCCAGCGGACTGCATCCTTACGAAGTCTTCGTCGTGACGAATCCGGCCCTGCGCGAGCAGATCAAGCCGCACGCATGGAACCAGTCGCAAGTGACGGACGCCTCGCACCTGCTGGTGTTTGCCGCCTGGGACAACTACACGGTAGAACGCATCAACGCGCGCTTTGACCTGGTCAATGAAGTGCGCGGCTTCAAGAACGAAGGCTGGGAAGCGTACCGCCAGCAAATCCTGGCCGCGTATCCGCAGCGCGATGCGGAAACCAACTACCAGCACGCGGCGCGCCAGGCTTACATCGGCGTAGGCACGGCCCTGATCGCCGCGGCGCAGGAAAAAGTCGATTCGACGCCGATGGAAGGTTTTGATCCGGCCAAGGTCGACGAGATCCTGGGCTTGCGCGAAAAAGGCCTGCGTTCCGTCGTCATGCTCCCGCTCGGCTACCGCGCCGACGAAGGCGACTGGCTGGTGGACCTGAAAAAAGTGCGCCCTGCGCGCGAGCAATTCATCACCGAGCTGGCGTAAGCGCCTCGTTTGTGACTGAAAAACGGATGCCCTCACCGGCATCCGCTTTTTTCATTCACGCCGCCTGCGGAAAACGCACCGTCACCTGCAGTCCCCGCCCCGCCTCGCCTTCGGCCAGCGCGATGTCGGCCTGGTGGTGCTCGGCGATGTGGCGCACGATGGACAAGCCCAGGCCGCAGCCCCAGGCGTCGTTGCCGTCGGGGCGGAAAAAGCGGTCGAACAGGCGCGCATGGTGCTGTTGCGGCACGCCGGGGCCGTTGTCGGACACACGCAGCAGCGGCCTGCCCTCTTCCAGCGCCGCCTGCAAATCGACCCTGCCGCCCTGCTGCGTGTAGCGCAAGGCGTTGTCGATCAGGTTATTCAGCAACACTTGCAAGCCGTCGGGATCGGCTTGCACCAGCACCCTGGCCGGTGGCGTTTCCAGCACGCCCAGGTCGATGTCGCGGCTGTCGGCCAGTGCGCTGTGGTCGGCCACCGCCGCTTCCAGCAATTGGCCCAGGTCCACCGTGTGCAGCTGGCTGGCCGTGAGCGCCGTTTCATGGCGCGCCAGGCTGAGCAGCTGACGCACGAGGTGCGTGCTGCGGTCCAGCCGTTCGTGCAGCCGCGCCAGCGCCACGCGGCGTTCCTCCTCGCTGCCGGCCCGCTCGGCCACTTGCAACTGCAGTTTCAGCGCCGTCAGCGGCGAGCGCAATTCGTGCGCGGCATCGGCGACAAAGGTCCGCTGCGCCGTCAGCGCCGCCTCGAACTGCCCCATCAGGCTATTCAACGCCAGCGCCACGGGCCGCAGTTCGGGCGGCATGTCGTCGGCCGCCAGCGGCGTCAAGGCGTCCGGCGAGCGTCCCGCCACGGATTCGGCCAGCCGGTGCAGCGGCGCCAGCGCGCGCCCCACGACGGCGACGATCAGCAGCGCCAGGATCAGTGCGAACACCAGCAGCGGCGCGCCGGCGCGCGTGGTCATCTGCCATGCCAGCTGGTCGCGCACGGCCTGCGCCTGCGCCACCTGCACGTAGCGGCCGCGCCGCGTCTCGCCGTACAGGCGCCAGTCCTCGCCGTGCAATGTGACATCGGCAAAGCCGGCCAGCGCATAGCGCGGCAATGCCGGCTGGCCCTGCAGGACGGGCAAGGGCTGTCCATCCTCGTCCCACGCCTGCAGCACGAACGCTTCTTCCGGGTCTTGCGCGGCGGCCAGGCCTGCCTGCGGCTCGAACTCGTCGGGCAAGGCCACGGCCAGCTGGCGCAGCTGCAAGTCGGCCAGCTCATTGGTTTCTTCCAGCAGCGAGCGGAACAGCGAAATGCCGGCGCCGAGCACGCACAGCAAGGTGGCGGCCAGCAAACCGAGCAGCAATTGGCGGCGGATGGTCAGCATGCTGCCAGCCGCATCTTGTAGCCCACGCCGCGCACGGTCTGGATGCAGTCCGCGCCGAACTTCTTGCGCAGCTGGTACACGTACACGTCGACGGTATTGCTTTCCACTTCGCAATCCCATCCATACAGCTTCTCGCTCAGCTGACGCTTCGACACCACCTTGCCCGGATGGTCGAGCAAGGCGCGCAGCACGGAAAACTCGCGCGGCGGCAATTTGATCAGTTCTCCCTCGAACGTGACGTCGTGGCTGGCCAAATCGAGTATCAGCGCGCCATGCTCGATGACGGAGCGCGAACGGCTGACCCGGCGCCGCAGCAGCGCGCGGATGCGCGCCAGCAGCTCGTCGAGGTCGAACGGCTTGACCAGGTAATCGTCGGCGCCGCTGTCGAGCCCGTCGACGCGGGCCGGCGTGCCGTCGCGCGCCGTGATGATCAGCACGGGCAACTCGGCGCCCCGCGCGCGCATGCTGCGCAGCACCTCCATGCCCTCCTTGCCGGGCAAGCCCAGGTCCAGCAGCATCAGATCGTAGGCGAAACCGGCCAGCGCCAGCTCCGCATCGTGGCCGTCGCGCACCCAGTCCACGGCATAGCACTCGCCGCGCAAGCCCTCGACCAGGCTTTCCCCGATCATCGGATCGTCTTCCACCAGCAACACCCGCACCTGGACCTCTCGCAGTCTTGAAAATACCGCTATCTTAACGTGGCTGGAAAAAGCGGGTCTGGCCGAGGCCGCAGCATGTGTCGGCCGCCCCTCGCAGGAATTCACGATGCGGTGACTATGTGCGCATTTGGCGCGTTTTTTATGCGGTATATTTTCCTTCCCTCCACGCATCTGGAAAGGCCTGCCATGTCCAGTTCCACCCAAGATACCGTCATCGTCAGGGCGGCGATTTATCCGCCCATCGGCATTGCCCGCGTGGGCAACAGTCCCAGCGAATACTTTCTGGGACCGGAAGTGCCGGAACCGGCGGCGCGGCCGGCCGGCTACTACCGCGATGCGTCCGGGGCCATCAAGCGCCAGGCGGCGCTCTTTCGCATCTACGGCCTGAATGCCGCCGGCGTGGCGGTGGCCGAATTGAACGCCGGCAATGCCGACATCGAATGGTCCGTCACCCTGGCCAACACCAAGGCGGCGTGGTACCAGTTCCAGATCGCGCTCGATATTCCGGAGGCACACGTCACCCAGCCCTCGTTCCTGCGCAACATGGCCGTCACGGACCGCGCACAGTTGTCCATCACGCCGGGCGAGCGCAAGATCAGCGGCAAGGAACAGCCGGCCGTGGCCTTCGACAGCGGCAGCTTCCTGGGCACCCCCGTCTACCTGGGCGAATTGCAGACGGACGCCATGGGACGGCTGATCGTGCTGGGCGGCCACGGCAAGTCGGCCTCGTGGAATGGCGCGCGCGCCATCACCTTCGCCAACAACGAAGGCTGGCATGACGACACGGCCGACGGCCCCGTCTGCGCCAAGGTCAGCTATCAGGGCCAGGCTTTGCCCGTCGACATGGCCTGGGTGGTCGTCGCGCCGCCCGATTATGCGCCGCAGCAAAAGTCCGTGCGCACCATGTGGGACTTGATGCGCGACTTGTTTGTTTCCGAAGGCAAAATTGCCGCGCCTGCCCTTCCCTCGTTCCAAAACGATATCCGCCCCATTTTCGAGCGCCTGTCGAACCTGCAATGGGTCAACGCGGGCTTCGCGGCCGCCTTCGGCTGGGACGGCAGCACGCCGTTCAGCCGCGACGAATGGATGGCGCGCCTGGCCAGCCCGTCCGAAAACCGCAGGGAGTGGCGCAACGTCATCTATAACCAGTTCCGCCAGTTCGAGCGCGACGCCTGGGCGCCATCGCCGTGGCCATGGCTGTATGGCGATGCGATGGCCATCCCGCCGGCAGACACGCCGCGCCAGAACTGCGCGCTGAGCAATCTGCAATTGCGCTTCCTCAAGCAATGGGCGGCCGGCGAATTCACGGACGACTACGCGCCCGGCAAGGTGCCGCCGCAAAGCCTGGCCGAGGTGGACGTGGCGCAGCAACCGGACACCCTGTTGCGCGCGGCCATGGAATTCTGCCTGGCCGACGCCTTCCACCCGGGCTGCGAAATGACCTGGCCCATGCGCCAGGCCAGCATGTACAGCGCGCCGTTCCGCCTGGCGCACCGGCCGCCGGGCTGGGTCGAACCCGATTACGGCGCCGTCTTGACGCCGGACAATATCGGCAGCCCCTGCTCGGCGCAGATCGCCGGCGGCGTGACGCGCTGGATGGCCGTGCCATGGCAGACGGACACGGCCAGCTGCCGCTCCGGCTACCAGTCCGACTACGATCCCTACGTGCCCACGTTCTGGCCCGCGCGCGTGCCGAACCAGGTGATGAGCAAGCTGGCCTACGACACGGTGATGAACCGCGAAGTGCCCGTCGACGACCGCCTGGCCGCTTTTGCCCGCCGCGCCGCGTGGATACGTCCGCTGGGCAACATCAGTTATGAAGAACAGATCAACAACATGATCGCCGACCTGGCGCAAGTGGGCGTGGTCGAGGTGCGGCCCGGTCCCACTGATATGACCGGCTTCCCCACCTTCCTGCAGGTGGAAAACCTGCCGCAGCCGGTAGCCGGCAAGCACCAGCTGCGTGCGGCGGCGGCCATACCGGACGAGTTCGTCGACGTCGACCTGGAGGGCACGGAAAAAGCGCGCCATCTGCAGCGGCACCGCTTGTGACCTTGCTGCAGGCCGACGTGCTCATCGTTGGCGCCGGTCCGGCCGGCGCCACGGCCGCCCTGAACCTGGCGGGACGGCACCGGGTGTTGCTGGTCGACCGGCTGGCCGCACCGCTGGCGCGCATCGGCGAATCGCTGCCGCCAGCCGCTGCGCGCCTGCTGCAGGACATGGGATTGCTTGACGCCTTCCTGCGGCAGGGCCATGCGCCCTACCACGGCAACCGCGCCTGGTGGAACGGCGCCTGGACGGAACACCATTTCCTCAGCGATCCCGATGGGCACGGCTGGCACCTGGCGCGCGGCACCTTCGACCTGTGGCTGCGCGACGAGGCGCGCCGGCGCGGCGCCGCCCTGCTGGCTTCGGCTACAGTCGCGGGCATCACGCCCGAGGATGGCGGCTGGAGAGTACGGCTGCAAACGCAGCATGGCCCCTGCGACGCGGCCGCGCGCATCGTCATCGACGCCACGGGACGCAGCGCCTGGCTGGCCCGCAAAGTCGGGGCGCGGCGCCAGCGCGGCGACCGGCTGGTTTCAGTATGGCAATACGGGCATGACAGGACACCATCGACGCGGGGCTTGGCCCACATCGAGGCTTGCGAACACGGCTGGTGGTACAGCGCGCCCCTGCCCGGCCAGCGCCGCGTGCTGGCCCTGCATACGGACGCGGACTTGCTCGCCAGCAGCGCCTTGCACGATGCCGGCTGGCTGGAAGCGGCGGCGCGCCGACTGCCCGCCACGGGGGAATTGCTGGAGCAGCAAGGCTATACGGCCGATACGCTCGCCATGGCCACGCCCGCCCATACGGCCAGCCTGGACGCCGGCGCGGGCCCAGGCTGGTTCGCCGTCGGCGACGCCGCCCTGAGCTTCGATCCACTGTCGTCGCAAGGTATCTTCAACGCCCTGTACACGGGCCTGGCCGCGGCCGAGGCCGTCGACCGCACGCTGCAGGGAGAGCTGCAAGCCTGTCAACAATACAATGGGGAATTGGCCGCCATCGGCGCCGCATACGAGCGCCACCTGGCGTACTGCTACGGCCAGGAAACGCGCTGGCCGACGGCGCCGTTCTGGAGCCGGCGCCGGCCAGGCGACAGGCCCTGAACAGTGCAGGGCCTGGTATTACACTTACTGCGCCAGATAGCGTTCCGAACGGGGACCGTACAGCAGGCCGTTCGGCACGCCGGCCGACAGCAGCCGCGCATTCGCCGTGCCGGCGATAGGATGGCTGGCATCGGTGCTGGTATTGATGATCTGCTTGACCGCCGCCGTCACCAGAGCGCCGATCAAACCGCCGCCACCGCTGTTATTGCCTTCATTGCTGGACGCGCTGGCCGCGCCCTGCCACAGCAAGGCGCCCGTTTTCAGGTCGACCAGCTTGGCATCAACCGACACCACCGTCACGCTGTCGATCACGGCGTACGTCGTGCCGTACTTGGAGATCGTCACGTACAGGCCCGCATCGGCGCCAAAGATCTCGTTGAGCTTTTTCGCATCGACGCCGTGGATATCGGCCGCGTTCGTCAAACCGTTCTGCTTGAAGGTTTCACCGACCACGGCCACCGGCAGCACGTAGTAACCCGCTTCTGCCAGCGGATACGTTACTTGCGCGTAGACGCTGTTGCCGGCATTGACTTCCGGCGAATTGTTCAACGGCGGCAAGACCACGATCGAGCGGGGCTTGGCTGCCTTGAAGGCGGTGTAATCGTATGCCGCCTGCTTCGTGGCGCAACCGACCATGAAGATGGCGGGACCCAGGCACAGGGCCATTTTCAACATGCGCGACATCATAATTTTTCGCCTTTTTTCAATTTACCCAACAGGAACTCCATGTACGGCGTCGATTCCGGGAACAGTTTCTTCTCGTCTTCGAATTGCGCGGCGACCTGCTCCGGCCTGCCCGCGATCGAGTACAGCATGCCCAGGTGGGCATGGAAGCCCGGCGGCGCATGATTGCCTTTCGCAGCGATCATTTGCAGGTCTTTTTCCATGGCGGCCATCTGCTGCTCAGGGCTTTCGCCTTTCAGGTATTCATACACTTGCGGCTGGTAGCCTTCCCATTGGTACAGGGTCTTCGATTGCGTGGCGCAACCGGTCAGGGCGGCACAGGCGAGCATGGCCAGCAGGGCTGCGCCCTTGTTCATCATTGTTTTCATGGGATACCTTATTGTTTGCGCAATGCGCCCGCTTCGACGCCAGCCACCAGGCGCTCGACCGCTTCGCGCATGGCCAGGTCCAGGACTTTGCCGTTGAGGGTGGCGTCATAGCTGGCGGTGCCGCCAAAACCCAGCACTTCACGGTTCGACAGGCTGTATTCGCCGGCGCCGCCGGCCGAAAACACGACTTCAGACGTAGCGATATTGACGACGTTCAAGGTGACCTTGGCATACGCCACTTGGGTCTTGCCGCGGCCCATGATGCCGAACAATTGCTTGTCGCCCACTTCCTTGCGGCCGAATTCGGTCACATCGCCCGTGACAACGAAGTCCGCGCCCTTGATGTTCTGGCCTTGTTTCTTGAAGTCGGCTTCCTGCTTGAGCTCGGCCATGTTGTCGCGGTCGAGGACGTTGAAACGGTTGGACGTCTGCAGGTGCGCAATCAAAATCGTTTTCGATTGGCTGCCCAGGCGGTCGACGCCATCGGAAAAGATGCCGCGCATGAAGTTGGAGCGGTTGTCGAACTTGCCGACAGCGATCAGGGTGCGTGGGCCAACATAAGGTCGGGCCGCGCTGGCGACTGTGGGAACAGCCAGGGCTTGGGACGATTCGGAAGCGCAGCCAGCCAACGCCGCGCCAATCAGCGCTGCGATCAACAACGCGCCAGGTTTATTCTTGTTCATAGTGCCCTTAAGATATGGAGGATCAGGAGTCAGCTGCAAAATTGAATTTTGGCAAGTTAATTTCCTGATTGCAATTATATGAGATTGCAAGTCTCACAATTCTCTCCAAAAGTAACGATGACAAAGATTACATTGTTGCCCGCCACATACAGACGTGCCCCTGCTTGACTTCCCTGGTCCGATTCATTAACTTAGTAGTAAAAATGCGTGTCGTCAGCGCCACTTCCAACCACGCTTTCCCCTTATCTGGATGGGTATGAGGCCATGCCGACACACGAACATTCCCCGTCCCACCCGCTGGCCACCGCGCTGGCGCTCTCGCTGGGCGCCGCCGTCGCCCTGGGCCTGTCGCGCTTTTCCTATGGCTTGCTGCTGCCGCCCATGCGTGCCGACCTGGGCTGGTCTTACCTGCTGGCCGGGGCCATGAACACCTTCAATGCGCTCGGCTATTTTCTCGGCGCCCTGGCCACGCCCGCGCTGATGCGCCGCCTGGGCGTGTGGCGGCTGCTGATCATCGGTTCCGTGCTGGCCAGCATCTTCATGCTGATGTCGGGCCTCGTCAGCGATACGACGGCCCTGTTCCTGCAGCGCGTGTGCGCGGGCGTGGCCAGCGCCTTCATTTTCATCGCCGGCGGCGTGCTGGCGGCGCGACTCGGTTCCATGCACAGCCAGCGCGCCGGCTTCTACATCGGCCTGTATTACGGCGGCACGGGCTTTGGCATCGCGCTGTCGGCCCTGCTGGTGCCGGCCGCATTGGCCGCCGCGCAAGACCACGGCGCCGCGCACGCGTGGCAATGGCCCTGGCTGGCACTGGGTGTCGCCTGCCTGCTCGCCACCGCCTTCATGGCGCTGCCGGCCAAGGCGATCGGCGAAGCGCCGCGCGCCCTCGACACGCCGCGGCGCTTCGCCTGGGGCGACTTTTCCCCCAGCCTGGCCGGCTATTTCATGTTTGGCGTCGGCTACATAGGCTACATGACCTTCGTCATCGCCCTGCTC
>NZ_LNCE01000090.1:0-11483 GCF_001445815.1 Janthinobacterium sp. Ant5-2-1
TCGGAAATCACGGGCGCCAACAGCACCTTCATCAAGCGTTCTTCGCTATGTTTCAAAATCGCGCTCATGCCAGCATCTCCTCAATCTTGGCCAATGCAGCTTTGGTGACCAGGATCTTCTTGTAGAACACCAGGGACATCGGGTCTGCGTGACGTGGCTCAACGACGAGTACGTTAGGCAGGTTGCGCGATGCCAGTTCCAGGTTTTCGTTCAGAACGTCGGTGATGATCAGAACCGAATCAAAGCCCAGGCCGTTCAATTTTTGCGACAGCAGCTTGGTTTTTGGCGCGTCGATCGTCAGATCGTCGATGACGATCAGGCGCTCTTCGCGAGCCAGCTGCGACAGGATCGAGCAGATACCTGCGCGATACATCTTTTTGTTCACTTTGTGGGTGAAGTTTTCGTCAGGCGAGTTCGGGAAAATCCGACCACCGCCGCGCCACAGTGGCGACGACGACATACCAGCACGAGCGCGGCCGGTACCTTTTTGGCGCCATGGCTTTTTCGTCGTGTGGTGAACTTCTTCACGGTCTTTTTGCTTGCGGTTACCACTACGTGCATTCGCTTGATAAGCGATGACGACTTGGTGGATCAGCGCTTCATTGTAGTCACGGCCGAAAATCGTATCGGCTGCAGCAACGTTCGAGGCGGCTTGACCTTGCGCATTCAGAAGCTTGAGTTCCATCGTTTAAGCTCCCTTCTTGGCTTTGGTTTTGATGGCTGGCGAGACAACTACCTGGCCATTTTTCGCACCTGGAATCGCGCCTTTGACCAGCAACAGCTGACGGTCGGCATCGATACGGGCGATCACGAGGTTCTGGATCGTACGGTTAACGTCACCCAGATGACCGGTCATGCGCTTACCAGGGAAAACGCGACCTGGATCTTGTGCCATACCGATGGAGCCTGGAACGTTATGCGAACGCGAGTTACCGTGCGTTGCACGGCCAGAAGCGAAGTGGTAACGTTTGATAACGCCTGCATAGCCTTTACCGATGGTAACGCCTTGCACGTCGATCTTTTGACCGACTTCGAACAGGGAAGCAGCGACAACATCGCCAGCTTTCAGTTCAGCGGCTTTGGCAGCGTCGACACGGAACTCTTTCAACAGAGTACCGGCTTCAACACCAGCTTTAGCGTGATGACCAGCAACAGCTTTGGTCACGCGGGAAGCGCGACGTTGACCGAATGCGACCTGAACAGCGGAGTAACCATCTGTTTCAGGGGTTTTGATTTGCGCAACACGGTTGTTCGATACGTCCAACACGGTGACAGGAATCGAATCCCCTTCATCCGTGAAAATGCGCATCATACCAACCTTGCGACCGAGAAGGCCTAGGCTCATTTTTTCTCCATTCCCACCTGCGATTGGGCGGGGCTTGTTTAACTACAAAGTAACGTAGGACTCAAAAAAGACGAATCCATACCGAAGCCGGCTAGTATATAGCACAAAAACCCTTGACGCAACAAGTTAACACGAGGTATGTCAAAGTGTTGCGCGACGCCCCTGCGGGAGTTGTTCAGCGCCGTCCACAATTGACCGTTCCTCGGCGCAAAGCGGCCATCCATGCGCCTTGGCGCCACAAAAAAAGGCGCGGACCAGGCTGGTGCCCTGTCCGCGCCCATGCGCCATACCAGCCGCTGGTCTAGCCGTTGCAGCGTTCCAGGCAGTGCTGCATCAGCTCACGGCAAATCGGGCTGCCGCCGAGCGAATTGGTGCAGCCGACATAACTGCTGTCGCAGCGCGAACGGCATTGCGACACATCCTCGCTCGTGGCGGCATACGCATAGCCGGCACTCAGTCCGCAAGCAAAGAGGAAAAAAGCCAGTTTCTTGATCATGGTGCTGTCTCCAGGTTTTTATGTTGGGATGAAAGGAATTGCCCGGTGGCGGCAAGCCATCCTTCCCGCCGCCACCCTACTGCTCTGGTACGCCGCCGCACGCAATTCCGTGCTTTGCGGAAATTAATACCAAAGAGTACCGTAAACAATACCAACTTAAAACCACTTATTTACCAAATAATCAATCTTTCCATGCGTGAGTGACGCTGACCCAGGAGCTTACTGCCCTCCCCTGCCCACCTGATACCAGTCCACCTTGCGTGTTGCCACCATGATGGCAGCCAGCACGGCGAACAGCAGGATGCTGCCCATCACGAGCGCATTGTTTTCCGAGCTGAGCAAACCGTACAGGGCGCCATACAGCACCGTCAGCGCCACGCCGAAACCGATGCCGCGCCAGGCGTTGTGCAGCACGTGCACCAGATAAAAGCTGGTCAGTGCAATACAGGCGGCGCTGGCGATCAGGTAGGCGGCCAGGAAGGCGATGTGCTCGGCCAGGCCCACCAGCAGCAGGAAGAAGATCACCAGCGACAGGCCCACCAGCAGATATTGCACCGGGTGGATCGGCAGGCTCTTCAGGATTTCAAAGATGAAGAAGGCGGCAAAGGTCAGCGCCACGAACAGCAAGCCATATTTGGTGGCCCGGTCCGATTGCGAGTACACGTTCACCGGTTCGATGAAGCCCACGCTGAAGCGGTCGATCTGGCCCAGCGGCGCATTGTCGGGCACCTTGAATTCGCCCTCGATGGTGCTCAGCTGCGTTTGCGCGTTGGTGGCCAGCGAGGAAATGCTCCACTCGACCTGAAAGCCCTCGGCATTGATCTGGCGGTGTTTCGGCGACGGCAGGAAGCGGCCGCCAAACTGCGGATGGGGCCAGTTCGACTTGATGCTGATCTGGCTGTTTTTCGCCACCGGGACGAAATGCTGGCGTTCGATGCCATCGAGGCCCAGGTCAAAGCTGAATTTCACCTGGTGCGCCTGGGCCAGCGGCATGGCCCCCAGCGGCGCGTGCAGGCCGCTGCGGAAGGCAAACAGGTCTGTACCTTGCTCGAATTCGATCTTCTGGCCGCCCCAGTCGATTTTCGGGATGTTGCGGATGCCGCGCACGTCCTCGATGGACAGGGCGACGAAAGGTGCGCCCAGGGTCACGCGCGAGTCCGGCGACTTGCGCGGCAGCTGGCTGCTGGCCGGCACCGTGAAGTCGCCCTGAAACGCATGCTGGCCGCTGTAGACCAGTACCTGATGGATGCCGCGGTAGCGGCGATCCGCGTCGATGCTGCCATTGATCAGCAGGTTGTTCGGGTAGACGAGAAAGCGGCGCTGCACCGTGCGGCGCAGCAACTCCGTGCGCACGGGCGACTTCGCTTCCTTGTCATCGCTGCTGGCCACTTCCACGCGCTCTTCATATTGCTCCGTGTAGGGAATCACGAGGATGGGGCCGATGATGGTTTGTTCGCGCACCGAATCGGCGGCGATGCTGTTGACGGCTTCCTGGCGGAATTCCATCCGTTCCTTGATCGTTTCCTGAATCATCAGCAAAGGCAGGCCGATCAGCAGCATCAGGCCGAACACGATCAACGCTTTGACTAAGAGGGTTTTTTGCATGGCGCATCCTTGAAGTAAGGGGGCCAGTGTAAAAAAGCTGTATGCGTTGACGATGCGGTCCGTGTGAAGCGGGCAAATAAAGTGCGCTAGGCTAGTGGCAGGCACAGGCGCGCGCAGGCGCCGCCCTCCGCATGATTGAGCACTTCGACCGTGCCGCCGTGCAGCGAGGCCACCTCGCGCACGAAGGGCAGGCCCAGGCCCGTGCTCTTGCCGGCGCTCGGACGCGGCAGGGAATAAAAGCGCTCGAAGACGCGCTCGAGCGCATACGCGGGAATGCCCGCGCCGCGGTCGCGCACGGCAATTTCCACCTGGCTGCCCTGGCGCCGCGCCGTCAGGTCGATGCAGCTGCCCGGCGGCGCAAAGCCGGCCGCGTTGTCGAGCAGGTTGCCCAGCGCCTGGCGCAGCAGCAGGGCGTCGCCCGCCACACTCGCCTCGTCGGCCTGCAGTTGCAGGCGCACGCCGCGCGCCGCCAGGGTGGCGGCAGCGTCCTGCGCCACTTGCGCCAGCAACGGCCCCAGTGCGATGCGTTCGGGGTGATCCAGGCGCTGCTGCTTTTCGACGCGCACGAGGGCCAGCAGCTTGTCGATCAGCTGCCGCTGGCGCGCATTCTGTTCCAGGATACTGGCGAGGAACTGGCGCCGCTCGGCCGGCGGCATGTCTTCCTGCAGCAGCTCGGCCGAGGCCTGGATGGCGGCGATCGGGCTTTTCAATTCATGCGCCAGGGTGTGCATCAGCTGCTCCACGTATTCCTTGCCTTCCAGGCGCGTGCGCATCGCCTCGAGCGCCCTTCCCAGGGTGCCGATCTCGTTCGTGCCCAGCGCCGGCAGCGCCACCTTGCGCCCCGCTTCCACGTCGCCGATATAGTGCATCAGCTTGCCCAGCGCATGGTGCAGCCACCAGGCGAACGCCAGGCCGATCAGCAGCGACAGCAGCAACAGGATGGCGCCGCGCTGCAGGATCTTGCGCTGGCTGCGCTCGACAAACGCTTGCACGCTGGCGTTCGGCTTGGCCACCGTCAGCACGCCGATCACCTCACTGCCGTCGCGAATCGGCGCGGCCACGTGCATCACCGTCGACATCTCGTCGTCAGGCCGGCTGCGCGTGCTGCGCGCGCCATACTTGCCCTGCAAGGTCAGATACACGTCATTCCAGCGCGAATAGTCGCGCCCCACGTCGCGCCCGCTGGAATCGAACAGCACGATGCCGTGCCGGTCCGTGATAGTGATGCGGTAATCGAGCGTGCGCTTGCGCACGCCATTGATATTGACGTCCACGCCATGGCGCGCGTAATCCTGCATGCGCTCGGCCACGGGCGACTGCGCCAGCGTGCCCGCCTTCACGTCGGGCGCCACCAGGCTGGTCAGCAGTTGCGAGGTATCGACCAGCGTGTCTTCCAGGGTCGAGCGCACGCCCGGCTTGACCTGTTCCATGAAGACATTCAGCAGGAACCACGCGGCCAGTCCCACGATCAGGAAGTAGCCGAGCAGGATGCGCAGGCCGATCTTCATGCGCCGGCCAGGCTGTAGCCGAGGCCACGGTGGGTGTGGATGGGATCGACCTGCGCATCGACGGCGCGCAGCTTGGCGCGCAGCGATTTGACGTGCGCATCGACGGTGCGCTCGAGCGTGTCGGGCGCACCGCTCCACACGCGCTCCATCAACTGCGCGCGCGACAACACGTGGCCCGGATGCTCGAGCAGGGTCTTCAGCAGCAGGTATTCATAGCGGGTCAGGTCCAGCGGCTGGCCGTGGAACAGCACCCGCGCCTCGAGCGCGCGCAACTCGAAGCGCGCCGGCGCGGTCGCCGTGACGGCAGCGGCTATCGTCATGCCAGTCTCGCGGGGTACCTGAGCGACACCGGCGCGGCGCAAAATGACGCGGATGCGCGCCACCAGTTCGCGCGGCGAAAATGGTTTGGTGACGTAATCGTCGGCGCCGATTTCCAGGCCGACGATGCGGTCGATCTCGTCGCTGCGGGCCGTCAGGAAGATCACCGGCACCTCGGAAAACTGGCGCAGGCGGCGGCACACTTCCAGCCCGCTCATGTCGGGCAAGCCCACGTCCAGCACGACCAGAACGGGCATCTGCGCCGCTTCGCCGGGCATGGGGCGCAGCGCGGCCAGGGCGTGTTCGCCCAACATCACATGGCGCGGCGTAAAGCCGTCCGTGCGCAAGGCATAGGCGATGCTGTCGGCAATCGCCTGTTCATCTTCCACGATCAGGACAGTCTTGGACATGGCGGCGGCACGCATTAATGGACAAGCCCGGAGTATCCCTGAAGCACGCAAGCGGCGTCAATCGCGTGCGCTGGCGAAAAGCCACCCACCCCAAAAAACTTATAGTATATTTATTACGGCATGACTCCACCGATACACCGTGTTTGACACCCGTCCGAGGAGACTATGAAGACCCATACCATCAGCCTGCTATGCGCTGTCAGCCTGCTGGCCGCCTGCGCGGCGCCAGCGACACTCACCACCTCCAATGAACAGCAGGACGCCTGCAACGCGGCCGAACTCAAAGGCCAGTTTGGCGAAGCGGAACTGGCTTGCGTACAGGCGCTGCGCAGCGCCGAACAGGCCGGGGCCAGCGCGGACATCCTGTCGCAGCGCCAGTACAACCTGGGCCGCATCAAGCGCTTGCAGGGCAAGAATGCGGAAGCGGAGCAACTGTACCGGCAAGCCCTGGCCACGGAAGAAGCGGCGCAGCCGCGCAGCGATGCGCGCGTCGGCCGCCGCATGGTGGAACTGGCGTCGGCCCTGGCCGCGCAAGGCAAGTGGCAGGAAGGCACGGGCTATCTGGAACGCGTGCTGCCGCTGCTGCCGAAGCTGTCGCCCGCCTCGCGCACCTATTCGGCGGAAGTGCTGCGCCAGTACGCGAAACAACTGCAAGGCGGCCCGCAAGCGGCGCTGGGCGCGCGCTTCGACGTGGTGGCAGCCAGCTTGTAACAAGTCGACCCGAAGCCCGGCCTAAGGCTGGGCGACGTGGATGCTGGCCTTGATGTGCTTGAGGTGGGCCACGATGGTGAACGTCATCACCACCAGCAGCGACCATGAACTCCATTTGCTGACGTGCACGACCGACCACGCGCCAAGCTGGTTCGGATAGCGCCACACGCCCCAGAAGGTGCTGATGTTTTCAGCCAGCCAGATGAAGAAGCCGACCAGCACGAAACCGAGCAGCAAGGGCATGCTGCGGTCGCGGTCAAGCGGGCGAAACACCACGGTGGTGCGCGCATACAAGCCCAGCGCACAGGCGGCCAGGTACCAGCGATAGTCGCCGATGTAGTGGTGAGTAAAGAAATTGGCGTAGATCAGCAGCGCGATCAGCACCGCCATCCAGTACGGCGGATGGTGGCGAATGCGCATGTCGAGCAGGCGCCAGGTCTGGATGATGTAGCTGCCGACGGCCGCGTACATGAAGCCGGAAAACAGCGGCACGCCGAACACCTTGGTGTAGGCGAAGTCGGGATAACTCCACGACTGGATCGTCCCCGACACCTTGAACACTTCCAGCGCAAAGCCAACCGCATGGAACAGGCAGATGGCTTTCAATTCATCCCACGTCTCCAGACCGCTCCAGAGCATCGCGCCCTGGATCGCCAGCGCCACCAGCAGCAGCACGTCATAGCGCGGCAGGCCGAACAGGCCGGCACGCGGCACCAGGAAGACGGCAGCAAAGAACAGCCCCACGAACAGGCACGACCTCGCCTCCTTGATGCCGAAATACAGGAACTCGGTCAGGAAGCGCGGCCAGCCGCGCAGGCGCTCACGGGGAGCCGCATTTAACAGGTGGGTATCGAGGGCGTTAAGCATGCGGCAACTTTATCTGCCAGCCGCGGCACTGTAAAGCGATATCCCCCCATGCATCGATGCGGGGCAAAAAAAACCAGGCACGCGGCCTGGTTTTTGACACGCCCGGCATCGCTGCCGGACGGTGGGTATCAACTGACGACGATCAGAGGAAGGTGTAGCTGGCCGATACGCCGATACGACGCATCTGGAATGTTTCAGCGTAGCCTGCGCGCCACTGAATCGGTGCAGCCTTGTCGAACAGATTGTCGATGTACAGGCTCAGACGCGTGTTCTTGATGCCGCCATACGACAGGTTGTAATCGACCGTGGTGTTGCTGCCTACACGCGAGCAAGTCGCCATATTCTCGGCCGATACCTTGTTGGTGACGCAGTAGGTCGACGAAGTCTGGTTGTCGTTGCTGAAACCGCTGGCGTAGTTCAGGGTCATGCCGTGGTCGAACTCGCCGGCTTTCAGGCTGGCGCGCAGCTTGGTTTTCAGACGCGAACCGAGGTCATAGTTACCGGCCAGGTTGGTGTCATAGGCATTGTCGGTCACGCTGAACTCCTGGTATTTCCACAGGTAGCTACCTTCCAGTTTCAGGCGAACTTGGCCAATACCGGTGTTGAAACGGCCACCCGCATCAAAGTCGAAGCCCGAAGCACGGGTCTTGCCGCTGTTGACGTATGGGTTGTACAGCAGGCCGATGGCGCCAACGCCGCCGAAGTTGGCAGTATTGCTTGGTGCGTATTTTTTCACCAGTGCCAGGAATTGCGCATCGGAAGCCGAGTTATCGACACGCACCAGCTGTCCGGCTGGCAGGCCAGCTTCGCCGCGCAGGATGTCAGCCACGGCACGGGTACCGATTTCGTCCTTGCGTTCGATATGGTAGTAGTCCAGTGCCACGGTCCAGTTCTTGATCGGTTCGAAAACGAAACCAGCGGTGATCGAACGCGAGGTTTCCGGCTTCAGGTCCTTGTTCGCCGACACGAAGCTAGGCACGCCGCCCGAGCAATCGCTGTTGCGGAAGGTATTCGCCTGCGCCTTGTCGACGGTGGTGGCGGCCGGATTGTTCTGCACCAGATTGTTCAGGGTGCTGGCGGTCGAGCAACGACGTGGATCGCTGACGCTGGTCGCGAACGAGCTGCGGCCCAGGCCATTACCGGTTTCAACGATGTTTGGCGCGCGGAAGCCGCCAGCTGCCGTAGCGCGCAGCAACAGGGTGTCGGTCGCGTTGACGCGCAAGCCCAGTTTCGGCGAGAAGTGCACGTCGCTGTTGGTGGACTTGTCGGCACGTACCGCGGCACTCACTTCGACACGCTTGACCACTGGAATGGTCGCTTCGGCGAACAGCGCGTAGTGATCCATGGTGTCTTTGACTTGCAGGCCGGCGATGCCGACCAGGTCGCCACGCAGCACGTTGTCCGAGCTGGCCATTTCATACTTTTCGCGACGGATGTCGGTACCGAATGCCACGTTCAAAGGACCGGCAGGCAATTGCGCCACTTCGCCGGACACGGTTGCGTCGACGAAAGTGATTTTCGACTCGCCCTTGGTGGTACGCACAGGGAACATCGACTCCAGCAGCGCAGTATCGTTTTGCTGGCCGAACTTGTAGGTGCCGTTGACGATGGCATTGTTGTAGCCGGTAGCGCTCACGGCACGGGTGGCCTTGGTCGCTTTCGAGTTCATGTAGCCGACCGCGGATTTCCAGTCGAAGTTGCCGATGTCGCCGTTCAGGCTCAGCATGACGCGCGTCTGGTCGGATTCGGTGCGGTTGAAGTTGAAGCCGTTGCCGGTGTCCATCATGCGGGCGCGGTATTCCACCGGTACGCCGTAAGGGTTGTTGGCGTGGCCAACTGGTAATTTCGGATAGAAGTAGGGTCCGACCATCTTGCCGTTGATCGCGTCGTACCAGGTGCTCGACGACGTGGTGGCGCTACCATTGCTGACGTTGAATGGCGCGACGATGTAGTCGTTGCTGGCGCCGGCATTGGTGATCTCGAAGTTGGCATCGATATCCTTGCCAATGCGGAAATGCGTGTTGCTGGCCAGCGCATAGCGCTTGGCATTGGTGGTCAGGCCGGTGTACGGCAGGACATCCATCTTGCACAGCTTGTCTTTCGGGTCGATCTTGTCGGCCGGGCAACCTGGCGCGGCAACGATGTTCGTGCTGTTCAGGAAGTAGTTGCCGGTTGGCGAGAACGCGCTCAGGGCGTCCCAGGTCGAACGGCCCGGGGTCTGGCGGTGCCATTCCGGGTAGTGGCTGCGCAGGTCGTCAGCGGTGTAACCGTCGTTCTTGTAGGCTTCGTACGTCAGGTAGGTATTGAAACCGTCCTTGTCGATATCGCCATAACCGACGATGCCGGAAACGTTGCGGCTGCGCTGGTCTTTGAAACCGTCGGTTTCCTTGTAGTTGCCGGTGATCTTGGCGCCTTCGAAGTTTTTCAGCAGGATGATGTTGATCACGCCAGCGATGGCGTCGGAACCGTAGATTGCCGACGCGCCATCTTTCAGGATCTCGATGCGTTCGATGGCGGCAGCCGGGATCGCGTCCAGGTTGGTGAAGTTCTGTTGTGCGCCATCGGCCAGGCCGTATTGTGCAATGCGGCGGCCGTTGACCAGCACCAGGGTCGCGACCTTGCCCAGGCCGCGCATGCCCACGCCCGAGGAACCCGTGGCGAAGCTGCCGGAGCTGCTGCTCGACGAGTCGATCGACGTGCTGATGGCAGCGGAGGAATTCAGGATGCCCAGTGCCGTGGTCTGGCCGGTACGCTCGATGTCGTCGCGGGTCAGCACCTGCAGCGAGCCAGCTGTTTCAGCTTCGGTACGCTTGATGCTACTGCCGGTGACTTCGACGCGTTGCAGTTTTTCTGCAGGTGCGGCAGCTTCTTGTGCCACAGCGTATTGGGAGAAGGCCAGTGTCAATGCTATCGCAAGGGTGCTTTTCTTCAGACGGGGTGTATTGCTCATCACTGTACTTTTCAAAACTACTCCTCAAATATTGTTTTCGTTTTATAAATCGATGCGTTGCACTGACCATTTTTGTAAAATAATCACACATTCTCACGCATGTTACAAATTTCTCACATTTGGCGCGTATGGGAAAGAAACAATTAACAATTGTTGTATTAACCCCACTTTATAGGCCGAGCTCTTTGCTGGAATCAAACTGGCGCGCATTGCACTCGCAGGCAATCCCGGCGAGGAGAGGTGAAAAGAAGAAAACGGATGGGGTAGGATGAAGACAAGCCGGAAGCACCCGCCAAAGGTGCGGCACCAATAGCAATGGGGCCGGGCGCACTCACGATCGTAAGCAGGCCCGGCCCCATCATCAGGCAGCGGGACACCCCACCGGCCTGGAACAGCTGTCAATACCTGATGCTACGGTGTTGTCAGCTGCCCTTGAAACTCTTATTGCAGTTTGATTTCAACATCAACACCAGCTGGCAGGTCCAGCTTCATCAGCGCGTCAACGGTTTTGTCCGTTGGGTCAACGATGTCCATCAGGCGTTGGTGCGTACGGATCTCGAACTGATCGCGCGAAGTTTTGTTGACGTGCGGGGAACGCAGCACATCGAAACGTTGAATACGGGTAGGCAGTGGTACTGGGCCTTTGACGACAGCGCCGGTGCGCTTCGCGGTTTCAACGATTTCCAGAGCGGACTGGTCGATCAGTTTGTAATCGAAAGCCTTCAGGCGAATACGGATTTTTTGGTTTGGTGCCGACATGATATTTCCTTAAAAGAACGAACCGCGCGGTTTGCACGGCAATGAGGTCATACGGGAATTTCTGACGCAACAACCGTCAGGGTCGACATGATAGCACCAAAATGCTTGCCAACCCCGGCAGTTGAATAAAAAGAAGGGCGCCGGGCGACGACGCGTCTTCTTTTATGCAGGCTTAAGAATTAAGCCAGGATTTTTGCAACAACACCAGCGCCGACGGTACGACCGCCTTCGCGGATAGCGAAGCGCAAGCCTTCTTCCATCGCGATCGGGTTGATCAGCTTGACGGTGATCGACACGTTATCGCCTGGCATGACCATTTCTTTGTCTGCTGGCAACTCGATCGAACCGGTTACGTCCGTCGTGCGGAAGTAGAACTGTGGACGATAGTTGTTGAAGAATGGCGTATGACGGCCGCCTTCGTCTTTCGACAGAACATAGATCTCGCCGGTGAAGTGCGCATGCGGCTTGATCGAGCCTGGCTTGGCCAGAACTTGACCACGTTGCACGTCTTCAC
>NZ_LNCE01000091.1:0-7264 GCF_001445815.1 Janthinobacterium sp. Ant5-2-1
GAAACCCGCACGCCGATGAATTCCATCCTCGGTTTCACGGATGTGCTGCTCGACTCGCCGCTGGCGCCGGAACAGCGACGCCACCTCAATACCGTGCGCCAGTCCGGCCGCTCGCTGTTACGCCTGCTCAACGAAGTGCTCGATACGGCCAAGCTGGACAAGGGCGCCGTGGCGCTGGAAATGCGCGACTACAGCCTGCTGGCGCTGGTCGATGAACTGGCGTCCACGTATGGCGTCCATGCGCGCAACAAGGGTTTGCGCATGGAGGTGCAGTACGACCCGCAACTGCCGGCCGTGCTGCATGGCGACGAATTGCGCATGCGGCAAGTGCTGGGCAACCTGCTCGACAACGCCATCAAGTTCACGCCCAGCGGCGGCGTCAGCCTGACGGCGCGCCTCGACGACGGCCAGCTGCACCTGCTGGTGCGGGACAGCGGTATCGGCATCTCCGCGGAACGGCGCGACGCCATTTTTGATCCCTTCGTGCAAGCGGACGCTTCGACCACGCGGCGCTTTGGCGGCACGGGCCTGGGCACCACCATCAGCAGGCAGCTGGTGACCCTGATGCAGGGGCGTATCTGGGCCGACGCCAGCGTGCCGCACGGCAGCGTGTTCCACGTCATGCTGCCCTTGTTGCCGGCACGCCAGGCGGCGCTGCCCGCCAGCGAACGCCGCAGCGTGCGCCTGCCGCCCCTGCGCGTGCTGGCCGCCGACGACGTGCCGCAAAACCTGGAACTGCTGAGTCTGCTGTTGGGCAAGCGCGGCCACACGGTGGTCACGGCAGGCGATGGCGCGCAAGCCTTGCAGCTGGCCCAGCAGGACGACTTCGACATTCTGCTGCTGGACTTGCAAATGCCGCGCATGGATGGCCTGGCCGCCACGCAAGCCATCCGCGCCGCCGCCCTGCGCGATGGCCGCCCGCGCGTGCCCGTGATCGCCATGACGGCCAGCGTGCTCGATGCGCACCGCAAGGCGGCGCGGGCGGCCGACATGGACGGTTTCGCCACCAAGCCCGTCGAATGGCAGGCGCTGTCGCAGGAAATCGCCCGCGTGCTGGGCCTGGCGGCGGACCCGGCCGATGACAGCCGCGCGCCCGCTGGCGCAAGAGTGCTGCACCATGCGGGCGCCCTGCAGCGCTGGGCCGGCAACGACAGCGCCTACCACGCAGCGCTGGCCCGTTTCGGCCACGAGCATCCCCGCTTGCCGCCTGCCATGCTGGCCGCCATCGAGGCGCGCGATCACCTGGCGCTCTTGCCGCAGAGCCACAAACTGCGCGGCGTGGCGGCCAACCTGGGCCTGGAACAACTGGCCGCCAGCCTGGCGGCGCTGGAGCAATGCTGCGCCAGCGCCAGCCCCGACCCCGCCACGGCACAGCAGCTCGACGAAACGCTGGGCGAGCTGCTGACGCAATGGCCGGCGGCGCTGGCCGCCATCGCCCGGCTGGTGCCGCCTGCCGTGCCAGCGGCAACGGCGGCTGCCATCGACGCACCCGCCGCCCGGCAAGCGGCCAGTTCCCTGCTGCACGCCCTGCGGCGCGGCGAACTCGATGACGCGGCGCAAGCACAATTGCAGCAGGCCATGGGTGCGCAAGCGGACGCGCTGGCGCCGCTGCTGCACGCCATCGACGACTTTGATTTCCCCCTGGCGCAGTCGCTCCTGCACGACCTGCTGCCCACCTTCGCCCCGGAGTCCCCATGAATGCACGCGCCAGGCCCGTGATTCTCGTCGTCGACGATGAAGCGGCCAATTTGCAATTGCTGCGCCAGATCTTGCAGAACGACTACGCGCTGCTGTTCGCCAAGGATGGCGCGCGGGCCCTGGAACTGGCGCGGCAGGAACGCCCGGCCCTGATCCTGCTCGACGTGATGATGCCGGGCCTGAGCGGCCACGATGCCTGCCGCCAGCTGAAAGCGGCGCCGCTGACGGCTGCCATCCCCGTCATCTTCGTCACGGCCCTGAACGACATGCGCGACGAACTGAGCGGTTTTGAAGCGGGCGCCGTCGATTACATCACCAAGCCGCTCAGCCCCGCCATCGTGCGCGCCCGCGTGCGCACGCACCTGTCGCTGGTGCGCATCGACGAACTGAAGGAAACGCGGCTGCAGATTGTCCAGCGCCTGGGCCTGGCAGCCGAATACAAGGACAATGAAACGGGCTTGCACGTGATCCGCATGAGCCATTACGCGCGCCTGCTGGGCGTGGCCGCCGGCATGGACGAGGCCGCCGCGGACGACCTGCTGCACGCGGCGCCCATGCACGACGTGGGCAAGATCGGCATCCCCGACCGCATCCTGCAAAAGCCGGGCAAGCTCGACGCGGACGAATGGGCCGTCATGCAGACGCATGCGCGCATCGGCGGCGACATCATCGGCGAACATGCCGAGGGCGGCATGCTGGCGCTGGCCCGCGAAATCGCCCTGGCGCACCATGAAAAATGGGATGGCAGCGGCTACCCGAACGGCTTGGCGGGCGAGACGATCCCGCTGGCGGGACGCATCGTCGCCGTGGCCGACGTCTTCGACGCGCTGACCTCGGTGCGCCCGTACAAGCGCGAATGGTCGGTGATCGATGCCGTGGGCTATTTGCAAGAACAAAAAGGCAGCCATTTCGATGCGCGGCTGGTCGAGCTGTTTGTCGAGGAACTGCCCGCCATCGACGCCATCCGGCTGCGCTGGGCAGAGCAAGAGGAACACCACGCGCAGGCATGAAGAGTGAACTCCCGCCACGGCCAGCGTTGTTGCGTCACACAAGGAAGTGCCGGACAGA
The DNA here is from genome assembly GCF_001445815.1 of Janthinobacterium sp. Ant5-2-1. Lineage (NCBI taxonomy): Bacteria > Pseudomonadati > Pseudomonadota > Betaproteobacteria > Burkholderiales > Oxalobacteraceae > Janthinobacterium > Janthinobacterium sp. Ant5-2-1. The sequence goes on from NZ_LNCE01000091.1 coordinate 2,767, forward strand.
TGGCGCCGGCGCCGTTGCAGACCACTGGAAGGGCAAGGAGTTCGATGCCATTATCGCCGGCAGGCAGTGAAGCATTTTGATGCACATCAAATAGAGCAGCATTTCTGGCAAACGCGCTTGTACATGACCAGGGCCTGTGCTTTTTTGACCCACATCAACCGGTGCTGATGGCGCACTGAGGTCAAGCGCGCCATGTCTATTTGTTAAATAGCTATAATTGCCTGATTACTTACTTTAAGGCAATGTACATGAAGGAACAACTGGTCAATTGGGGCAGCACCCTGGCGCCGTTCGGCAGCGACCTGCTGTGGAGCGCCCTGCCGTGGATGCTGCTGTATGGCGTGATCGGCTTTGTGCTGGCGCTCGGCATCTGCTACCAGCTGGCCAGAAAATGCCTGCTGGTGCGCCGTCCGCCCGCCTGGCACGTGGCCGTCAAGCTCAGCTACGTGTTGATCCTGGTCGCGCTGCCGCTCCTCGGTGGCGGCTTTGGCGCCGTGCACAGCGTGCACCGCGTCGTCAATCAGGCCCTCGAGCGCGACCTGCAGCCGGTGGTCGAAGCGCAGATGCCGGCGCTGCGCGTCTACCTGGAACAGCAGGTCAAGCTGATCGCCCCGGGCCAGGCTATCAGCATGCGCAGCCTGATCGAGCCCTTCGTGCAGGACATGTATTACCGGCCGACATCAGGCAGTTACTGGGAACGCAGCAAGGCGCGCTGGATCAATGAATTCATCCTGCGCCGCGGCAGCGTGCTGCTGACGCAAGTGCTGCAGGAACAGCTAATCGCCAGGGCAAGCGTACTGGGCGAAGCGCTCAAGGGCGCCGGCTTCCGTGGCCAGGCGACGGGCGAACTGGCCAGTCTGGGCACCGACCTGGCCGTGCGCCTGACCACCGATGTGGCGCGCCAGGCCGACTTCAGCAAACTCGACAAATCAGTGCCGATGATTTTCATCGACGCCATCAAACGCCAAGCCGGCGCGTATTTCAATTCGCTCAAGATCACGCTGGGCCTGCTCGCGCTGGCGGCACTGCTGCTGGTGTGGGGCGAGATCATGCTGTACCGCCACTATTACCTGCGCCGCCATCCGGCCGCCACGCCCCTGCCCGTGCCAACCATGTAAAAAAGCCGCCCCTCCTTGCGGGCGGGGCGGCTTTTCATGCGCAGCTAACGCTTAAACTTTACGCTGAGCCACTGCGTCCACGACGCACAGTGCCGTCATGTTGACGATACGGCGCACGGTGGCCGATGGCGTCAGAATGTGCACGGGCTTGGCGCAGCCGAGCAGGATCGGGCCCACGGCGATGCCGTTGCCGGCCGCCGTTTTCACCAGGTTGTAGGCGATGTTGGCCGACTCGATGTTCGGCATGACGAGCAGGTTGGCGTCGTTCTTCAGTGCCGAATTTGGCATCAGTTTTTGACGCAGCTTGCTGTCCAGAGCCGTATCGCCGTGCATTTCGCCGTCGATTTCCAGGTCCGGCGCGCGTTCCTTGACGATGGCCAAGGCGGCGCGCATCTTTTGCGCCGAGGCGCTGTCGCTGGAACCGAAGTTGGAATGCGACAGCAGGGCCGCGCGCGGCGACAGGCCGAAGCGGGTCATCTCTTCGGCGGCCATGATGGTGATCTCGGCCAGCTGCTCGGCGTCCGGATTTTCATTGACGTGCGTGTCGACCATCACCAACTGGCGCTCCGGCATGATCAACACGTTCATGGCGGCGTACACGTTGCTGCCGGCGCGCTTGCCCAGCACCTGGTCGATGTATTTCAGGTGCAGCTGGGTGGTGCCGAAGGTGCCGCAGATCATGCCGTCGGCGTCGCCCTTGTGGATCATCATCGAACCGATCAGGGTGTGGCGGCGGCGCATTTCCAGCTTCGCGTATTCCTCGGTGACGCCCTTGCGGCTCGTCATCGCGTAATACGTGTTCCAGTAATCGCGATAGCGCTCGTCGAAGTCCGGGTTGATGACGTCGAAGTCGACGCCTTGCTTGAGGCGCAGGCCGAACTTCTGGATGCGCGCTTCGAGCACGGGTGGACGGCCGACCAGGATAGGACGCGCCAGTTTTTCATCGACCACCACTTGCACGGCGCGCAGCACGCGCTCTTCTTCGCCTTCGGCGTAGACGATGCGTTTGAGTTCGGCCGGCGTGGATTTGGCCATCAGGAACAGCGGCTTCATGAAGGTGCCGCTGCGGTAGACGAATTGCTGCAGGCTGTCCGCGTACGCTTGCAAGTCCTTGATCGGACGCGTGGCGACGCCGGAATCCTCGGCCGCCTTGGCCACGGCTGGCGCGATCTTGATCAGCAAACGCGGATCGAACGGCATCGGGATCAGGTATTCAGGACCGAACGACAGGTTGCTGATGCCATACGTCGTGGCCACGATGTCGGACTGCTCGGCATGCGCCAGGTCGGCGATCGCGTGCACGACGGCGATTTCCATTTCGCGCGTGATCGTCGTCGCGCCGCAATCGAGGGCGCCGCGGAAGATGTACGGGAAGCACAGCACGTTGTTGACCTGGTTCGGATAGTCCGAACGGCCCGTGGCGATGATGGCGTCGCTGCGCACGGCCTTGACTTCTTCCGGCAGGATTTCCGGATTCGGGTTGGCCAGCGCCAGGATCAGCGGGTTCGGCGCCATCTTGCGCACCATGTCTTGCTTCAGCACGCCGCCGGCGGAGACGCCGAGGAAAATGTCGGCGTCCGGGATGATCTCGGCCAGGGTGCGCAGCGGCGTGTCTTGCGCGAAGCGTTCCTTGTCCGGATCCATCAATTCCGTGCGGCCCTTGTAGACGACGCCGGCCAGGTCGGTGACGTAGATATTTTTCAGCGGGAAGCCCAGGTCGACGATCAGGTCCAGGCAGGCCAGCGCCGCGGCGCCCGCGCCCGACACGACCAGTTTGCACTCTTCGATTTTCTTGCCGACGGCTTTCAGGCCGTTCAGGATGGCCGCGCCAACGATGATGGCGGTGCCGTGCTGGTCGTCATGGAAGACAGGAATCTTCATGCGGTCGCGCAGCTGGCGCTCGATGTAGAAGCACTCTGGCGCCTTGATGTCTTCCAGGTTCACGCCGCCAAAGGTCGGTTCCAGCGAAGCGATGATGTCGACCAGTTTATCGGGATCCATCTCGTTGATTTCGATGTCGAAGACGTCGATGCCGGCGAATTTCTTGAACAGCACGCCCTTGCCTTCCATCACCGGCTTGGCGGCCAGCGGACCGATATTGCCCAGTCCCAGCACGGCCGTGCCGTTGGTGATGACGGCCACGAGGTTGCCGCGCGCCGTATATTTATAGGCATTGGCCGGATCGATGACGATTTCTTCGCACGGTGCCGCCACGCCTGGCGAGTAGGCCAGTGCCAGGTCGCGCTGGTTGGTCAGTTGTTTGGTCGGCGTCACGCTGATTTTGCCGGGGCGCGGGCACTCGTGATACTCGAGTGCGGCCAAGCGCAATTGTTGACGCAATTCTTCTTTTTTATCAGATGACGAATCCATGCTGTGCTGCCTTCCTGTTTGGTCGATCGGGTGTTCCGGATTTTATCAGACCGATTCTTTCAATTAGCTAGGTATTTTCCGCTAGCCACAGTCTGATATCACGAAAACGCATAACCTAGTATTGTAAGGCCGTCCGGCGGCACAAACGTCCTGAACAGGAAAAACTATCAAATTTTAGATTTCAATTAGTTTTTGTGATGGATCACCAGGGGCGCGCCACAGCGGCAGCGCTTCGACGGCGCGCTCGATATCGTCCATGTCGTCCGCCCCCAGGGTGGTGTCGAACGGCGCGGACAAAATGCTGCGCATCAGCGCCAGGCGCGTCGTCGCTTGCTGCGCGTCGATGAAGCGGGTCGTCTCCGCGCAATACTGCGCGCGGCGCTGGGCATCGGCGCCATCATCGTCGCCGTCGGGATAATAATGGCGACCGATGTGATGCAGCGACTGCAGCAGGAATTCGATCTCGCGCAGGATGCGCAGCGCATCCTCGCCGGACAGCACGATGCGGCGGTTGGCGGGCAGCAGCGATGGTGGCGTGGCGATGTGGTCGGCCATGGCGGCATCTTTCTATCAAGGACAAACCGACAGCCTACGCGATTTTTCCCGCAGGCGACGCCAGCCGCCCACCTGGCGCGAAGCGCACGGCGATCAGCAGCAAGAGCACGACGCCAGCGGCCATCACCATCCACGCCTGGGCCAGGCTGGACGAATGCTGGCGGATCAGGCCGGCGATAAACGGCATGCTGCTGGCGATGATGTAGCCGCCCCCCTGCACAAAACCGAGCAGCGCGCCGGCGCCGGCCGGGTCCCGCACGTGGTCCATGCTGACGATCAGCGACAGCGGGAAAAGGGAGCCGATACCGCAGCCCAGCAATATCACGGCGGGCAGCGCCAGTTGTGCGGGCGCCACAATCAGGCAAGCCAGGCCGCCCAGCACGGACAGCAGGACGGCCAGCAACAGGATGCGGCGGTCGGGAAAGCGGTGGATGACGCTGGAAATCACCAGTACC
>NZ_LNCE01000092.1:0-1634 GCF_001445815.1 Janthinobacterium sp. Ant5-2-1
AACAGCGACAACGACCCGGCTTGACGCCCGTCAAGCCGGCACTTCTACCACCCCTTAAAATTTGTAGCCAGCCTTGGCGATGATCTGGCGCGGCGGGCCATAGAAACCGTCGAGGATGAACACGGCGGGAATGTTGTAGCCATCCGTGCGGTAGCGCTTGTTGCCAAGGTTGCTACCGTGCAGGCTGAAGGTCCAGTTCTTCGGCGCTTCCCACACGACACCCGCCGTCCAGATGCTGTAGCCGCCCTGCGCCAGGGTTGCGCTCAAGTCCGTGGTCGGATACACCTTGCTGCGGTAGCCGTAGCCGAGCATGCTGCGCAGGGCGCCGCCGAAGACGTCGCGGTCCGTGCGCGTCAGGTTCAAACCCACTTGCCGGGCTGGCGTATTGCTGAACTTTTGCGTATCCGCAATATTCTTGCCGCCGCTCATGAACTCGTCATAGCTGGCGTTCAGCAGCGCAAGGAAGCCGTTGACTTCCCACTGGCGATTCGGCCGCCACGAGAATTCGAATTCGGCGCCTTTGACGGTGGCCTTGCCCGCATTCGTGAAGTCGCCATAAAAGCCCGGCACGCCGCCCGGCTGCACATAGCTGGTAAACACGGACAACTGAATATCCTTGTAGCGGTTGGTGAACAGGGCCACGTTAACGTCAAACGTGTCGTCGGGCGCCGCGTACTTCATGCCCACTTCCAGCGCGTCGAGTTTTTCATCCTTGTAAGGCCGCGCGGAATCGGGCACCACCAGGTTGTTGGCGCGCACGTTGTAGCCGCCCGACTTGAAGCCGCGCGACAGGTTGCTGTAGAAATTCGTCGTCTTCGACGCTTCGTAGCGCACGGAGATTTTCGGCGAGGTATTGCTCACCGACAAGGACTTGTCGAAGTCGGCCGCCGTCTGGATGGGCCGCGTAAAACCCACGTCGGCAAAAGCGCGGTTGAGCACGATGGCGCGCTTTTCCTCGCGCGTGTGGCGCAAGCCCGCATTGATGCTCCACACCTTGCCCAGCGGCCAGGTCCAGTCCGTGTACAGCGCCGTGCTGTCCGTCTCTACCGTGCTGACGGCGGCCGTGAACTGGCGCCCCAGGAAGTTGTTGTAGATGCCGCCGCCGGCCGTGCCTTCAAAGCGGTACAGACCGATCACGCCGGCGCCGTAATCGCCGCTGTACGAGGCCTGCAATTCCAGGCTTTTCTGTTCGTCGCGCGAATCGCCAAACACGTCGGCAATCGGTTGCGGCAAGCCGTCGAAGTCGATGGTTTGCTCGGACGTGCTGCGCCGCTTGGCGCCGATCACTTTCAAGGACCACTCGTTCGACAGCGTGTAGTTGGCCACCAGCGAGCCGCCCCGGTTGTGCGTGAAGTTGTTGCCCGGCATGCCGCTCTGGATATCATACGCATCCGTGCTGGCGGGACGCTTGAGCGGGTCGAAGGCGCTCACGCCCATGCGCTGGAAACCGCGCACGCCCGACTTGTCATCCGTAGCGTCCAGGCTCAGCACGACGGTCAAAGGTATGTCCTGTGGAAAGTAGCCGACGGACAGGCGCGCTGCCGTGCTGTCCTGGTCGCTTACCTGTTCGCCATTAAACGTGTTGCGGCCGAAGCCGTCGCGGTCCAGCTTGGCGGCCGCCAGGCGCGCGCGCC
>NZ_LNCE01000093.1:0-1273 GCF_001445815.1 Janthinobacterium sp. Ant5-2-1
GCAGTTGGCTTAACAGACGGTGGCTACGGAAATGGGACAGGGCATTGGAACCCGGCAGTATCAACATGATTGGAAGGTGGTTGATGCAGCGTGGCTGCGGGTTAAAGGTAGGTATGACAATATCTTTCGTACGGCAAATTTCCTTTGCGCGCATTATACCCGTTTTGCCCCTGCCTTATGACCGGAACTTGCGGTTTTGCCCCCCTTTTGCCCTGTACAGCGGCAGTTTTTGACACGGCAACAACACCCTCAGGCAATCATCCGGCGATCACATAGCGGTTCTTGCCCTGGCGCTTGGCCAGGTACAGCGCCTCGTCGGCCAGCCGGTAGCTGTGGCCCAGCTCTTTACCCCGGTCCAGCTCGGCCACGCCCACGCTGATCGACACGAACTGTGCGGCATGGAAAGCCTGGCTGACGGCCTCGACCAGACCACCGGCAAAGGCGCGCGCGTCTTCGCGGCTGCCCGCATACACGATGCCGAATTCCTCGCCGCCCAGGCGCCCGCACAGATGGCCTTGCGTCTTGTCGGCGATGATGGCGGCCGTGCGCACCAGCACCTCGTCGCCCGCATCGTGCCCCTGCTGGTCGTTGATGATCTTGAAATCGTCGATGTCGATCATCAGGAAATGCAGCATGCCGCCATGGGTGGCGCCATGCATCTGCTGGGCGCGCTGCGTGAACATGCGGCGGTTGTTCAGGCCCGTCAGGCTGTCCTGGAAGGCCAGCCGCGTCAATTCCACCTTGGCGTGATAGTTGCGCAAGCGCAATAAGCTGAAGCTGACATTCAGCGCCAGGCCGAACAGCACGCTGACGGCGATCATCAATGGCACCCAGGATTGGTCGGGCAAGCCCGCGTTGACGGGGTACAGGCCGTGGCCCACGTTCCACCAGATGCCGGCCACCACGGCAAGGTAGCTGAGGCCGCCATTGAAGATGGAGGCGATGGCCAGGGTCAGGAAGACGCCCACGGGCAAGACCCAGAAGCTGGCGTGCAGGACGGCGTCGGCCATCGTGCGCAGGCCGAAAGTCAGGGCCAGCACGGCGCAGGCGCCGGAAATGGTCAGCACGGGCAAGGTGGTGCAGCGGTAGCGCGCCACCAGGCTGGCCAGCATGCCCAGCAGCGCCAGCACGGCGTGCAGCAGGTTCGGATGATAGGGATCGGGCATCATCAGCCAGGTCATGCTATAGGCAATGATGCCCATCACTTGCGTGACGAGGCCGACGCGGTGCAATTCCGCAAAATAGGTATGCTGCTGTTCGCTGTTGCCGCCAA
>NZ_LNCE01000094.1:0-2568 GCF_001445815.1 Janthinobacterium sp. Ant5-2-1
GGGCCTTACCGCCAAAGACCGTCCGGTTCCTCGAATTTTTACACCCGCGAAATATGAAATCCAAGCCGACCGCCAATGATTGCGGAAAGGCAATGAAAGGCAGGTCGAAATGGCAGGTGTTGCAGGTAGGTCGGGCCGAAAACTAAAGCCGGCCGAGCGCAAGATTGCCGCAGGTAACCCGGGCAAGCGCGCAATCAATAAGGACGCGCCTGACTTCGGCCTTGTGACTGACATCGATCCACCTGAATGGCTCACTGGCTATGCGCGTGACATGTGGGGTCGCGTGGCGCCGCTACTGCTCAAACAGAAGGTGCTGCAGATGACGGATTTGCATAACGTCGAGGCATTTTGCATGGCCTATGGCAACTGGCGGGCGGCGTCCGAGCACGTTACAAAAAATGGCATTGTGGTCGAGGGTGCAACCGGAGGGCCGATCAAGAATCCGGCGCTGACCGCGCTGAACGAGGCGGCAAAACAAATGGTGACGTTCGGCTCGCTGCTCGGCCTGGACCCGGCCAGTCGGCAGCGTCTGGTAGGTGCACAAAAAGAAAAAGGAGGCAATCCATTTTTGGAGGCGGTGCGTGGCTGAGAAGAAAAAATATCCGCGCGTCGACCAGGCCAATAAATTTGCCCGCGACATTATCGCCGGCCGCATTCCTGCGTGCCGCTGGGTGAAGTTGGCGTGTCAGCGGCATTTGACCGACCTGGCCGCCAGCCGCACCAAGGGCTATGCGTACAAGTTTGATGCGGCCGAGGCGGAAAAGAAGCTGCGGATCATCGAGCTGCTGCCGCATACGAAGGGCGAGTGGGGTTTCAAGCGCCAACTGGTGACGCTGGAGCCGTGGCAAAAATTTGGACTGGCGTGCACCTTCGGCTGGAAGAACAAGAAGACCGGGTATCGCCGGTTCCGCGAAAGCTACTGGGAGGTTTGCCGCAAGAATGGCAAGTCGGTGATTGGCGCGGGCGTGGCGTTGGGCATGTTCATTGCCGACAACGAGTTCGGCGCCGAGGTGTATTCCGGCGCCACCACCGAGAAGCAAGCGTGGGAAGTGTTCCGGCCGGCGCGCCTGATGGTCAAGCGTTCGCCGCTGATGGTCGAGGCGTTCGGCATCGAGGTCAACGCCGCCAGCCTGACGCTGCCAGAGGACGGTAGCCGGTTCGAGCCGCTCATCGGCAACCCTGGCGACGGCGCCTCGCCATCGTGCGCGATCATCGACGAATACCACGAGCACGACAGCGCCGCGCTGTACGAAACCATGCTGACCGGTATGGGCGCGCGGCGCCAGCCGCTGATCCTGATCATCACGACGGCCGGCGCCAACATCGAAGGACCCTGTTACGACAAGCGCCGCCAGGTGATGGAAATGCTGGACGGCACGGTGCCGGATGATGAGTTGTTTGGCTGGATTTTCACCATCGACGAGGGCGACCTCTGGACCGACCCAGGCGTGCTGGCCAAGGCCAACCCGAATATGGGCGTGTCGGTGTTCAAGTCGTACCTGGAGAGTCAGCAGCAAAAGGCGATCCGGTCGGCGCGCTTCACCAATACTTTTAAGACCAAGCACTTGAACGTGTGGACGTCGGCAAAAACCGGCTTCTACAACCTGGAAAAATGGCGCGCTTGCGAAGACCTGACGCTGACGGATGAGCAGTTCGAAGGGCAATCCTGTTCGCTGGGCTTCGACTTGGCGCGCAAGCTGGACATGAACAGCATGGCCAAGGTCTTCCATCGCAACATCGACGGGCGACGCCACTATTACAGCGTCGGCCCCAAGTTCTGGGTACCCGAAGACACGGTGCGCGACAGCGACAACAAGCGGATGTCTGAGCGTTTCCAAGCATGGGTTAATACCGGGCTGCTGGAGGAAACGGAAGGCGCCGAGGTGGATTACCGCGAAATCCTGGCGGCGGCGCTGGACGTCAACAAGGCGACACCGGTCGACCAGAGCGCGATCGATCCGCATGGCGCGACCGGCCTGTCGCATCAACTGGACGATGAAGGGCTGACTCCGGTGGTGATCACGCAGAACTACACCAACATGAGCGATCCGATGAAGGAGCTGGAATCGGCCATTGCGTCGGGGCGCTTCCATCACGACGGCAACGCGATCATGACCTGGTGCATATCGAACGTGATCGGCAAGTACCTACCTGGAAATAACGACGTTGTGCGCCCGATCAAGCAGGGTGAAGACAACAAGATCGACGGCGCGGTCGCGCTGATCATGGCCATCGGGCGCCTGATGCACGCCGAACCTGAAATTAAAGATTGGTTTATTGATATATGAGCAAAACTACATCGTGGGATGAGGTGCAGCGGCGAGCCAGATCGGATGGCTCTACCATCCTGAAGAACTGGAACGCCGGACGTGCCGCAGCACGCGATGTGTCCAATTTGTCGTATAGCCAAGCTGTCATGGATTCGTTCGGCGTTGCGCCGGGCGTGGCCGGTACCACGGTCAACGCTACAACGGCCATGCGCGCATCTGCCGTGGCCGCTTGCGTATCGAAGATTGCTGGCGCCATCATCAGCATGCCGTTGAATGTCTACCGCTTGTCGGGCGGGCA
>NZ_LNCE01000095.1:0-9849 GCF_001445815.1 Janthinobacterium sp. Ant5-2-1
AATGACGAGCGCCGCTTCCTGGTGATCGGAACCGCCGCAAGCGGCAAGGGCGAGGGCGGCGCTGATGGCCAGCGCCAGCGGCAGGCGCCGGCTCAGGGGAAATGCGTACATGGATGACCTTGGCTGGAAGTGGAAAAACCATGGCAGCATAGAGAAGCCAGATGACCTCCTGATGACACCACTTGCGCCAGGGCGCCCCCAAAAGACTATCTGGGGGCCACGATATGCACGATCGCCGCGCTATGTACTACGATCTTGTCGGCATCGGCTTGCAACAGGCGGATGCGTCTTTTGACCAGCGGCCAGCCCGACCAGTCCACTTCGCTCACGGGCGGTGCGGCTGGGGCCGCCAGCGGGGCGCTGATGGCGGCCTTGTCGTCGAGCTGGTCCAGCGCGCGCGACAGGGTCAGACACACTTGCGTATGGCTGTGGCCAAGCAGGGCGTTGACGGGCGCGACGGGCAGCTGGCTGGCATGGCGCCCTAGGATCGAGCGCAGCGCCGCCACGTGGGCGACCAGCAAATAATTTTGCACGATGAACAGGTTGATGTCTTCCACTGCCCGCTGCTTGCTGGCCGGTTCGTCGAGCATGCGTACCAGTGCCGAGCTGAGCGCGGCCAGGCTGTCCATCAGTCGCTTGCGTTCGATGCGGTAGGCGAAATCATCGAAACACTTTCCTTGCAGCAGCGCGAAGCTGGCTTGCATGTATGACAGGTTCACGTTCAGCACCTGGCGCACGAGGCGCGGCAGGCTCTGGTATTCCCAGTTGGCCAGCACGAAGCTGAATACGGTGGCCACCGCCGCGCCGATCAGGGTATCGATCAGGCGTTCGCTGACGAGGTTCGGGTTGCTGGGCGCCACCAGGTGCATTTGCAGCAGAATCATCAGGCTGACGGCGATGGCCGTGTAGCGGTAGCGCAAATAGATGAAGGTGGGCGTGGCCACGATGGAGAGGAACAGGATGGCCATCAGCACGATATTGCTGTGCACGAAGCGGATCACGATGGCCGTGACCACGCAGCCGATGATGGTGCCGATGATGCGGTCGGCGCGGCGCTGGCGCGTCATGCTGAAGGTGGGGCGCAGGATGATGACGATGGTGAGCACGATCCAGTAGCTGTGCGCCGCATACGGCAGCCAGTGGCCGATCAGCAATCCCACGGAAATGGCCATCGACACGCGCAGGGCGAAGCGGAACACGGGCGAGTCCAGGCGCAAGTTGGCCAGCAGGGTCTTCAGTTCGTATTTCTGCTGCGACAGGAATGGCGCCATGTCCGCGCCGCTCCAGAATGGCACGTTGTCGTAGACTTTTTGCGTGGCCAGGTGCAGCTCAGCTATCATTTTCAGAATGGCGCGAATCTTGTTGCGCTGCGCGCGTAACGTCGCCAGTGCCTCTTGCGCGCTGTCGCCTTTTGCGTGCAGGCGGGCAATTTCTCCTTCGATGTCGGCCCATTCCTTGTCATAGCTGATCTGCGCATACGAAGCGCGCTTGCGCGTGACGGCGTAGGCGACGGATTCGATGTCGCGCGCCGCCTTGTAGGCCAGGTCGTGCAGGGATTTCAGCACGTCGGAGTCGGCCAGGTGCTGGCGCAGCAGCGCGTAATCCGTGTGCGTGGAAAGGATCAGTTCATACAGATCGAGCATGCACACGTGCACTTGCACGACGATGGCGTCCTTGCTGTTCTTGTGGCTGCGCAGAATCAGATCGCGCGATGCCTGCTGGCGGTCGGCGAGGATGCTTTGATGGCGCACCAGCTTGTTGAACTGCTCCGTCAAATTGAAGCGTGCATCGTAGAAATCGGCCTTGATGTCGATGTAGGCGGCCAGTTCGAACAGGGCTTCGGCCAGCACTTGCTGCTTGATGCGGTGGCGCAAGACCCAGGCGATGGCCATGGCGTAGGCCAGATAGATCAATCCCCCCAGCATGAACAGGCCCGCGTGGTGAAACGATTGCTGCCACGTCATCTGATGCTCCATCGACATGGTCATGATGAACAGGGCGGCCAGTTGCAAGGGCATGGATTTCTTGCCGTACACCACCATCATGCTGGCGAGGAAACTGACGAGCACGAGCACCGTCATCAACAGCCACTGCACGGGGCCGCACAGGCTGATCAATAAGGTCACGGCGCTGCACAGCAGCACGGAAGCCAGCATCTCGTTGAACTTGTGGCGCAGCGGGCTGGGCATGTCCATCAGGGTCGTGCACAGGGCGCCGATGCATACCGTCATGGCGGTGGCGCTGTCGCTGATTTCCTGGGTCAGCAAGGCCAGGCCGACCAGGCCGATGGCCACGCGCAAGCCCAGGTAAAAATAATGGCTGTAAATAAAGGTGCGCAGGTTCAGTGCGTAGTGCATGGGATTACCTTGTGGGCAGGGCACAGAAAGAGGCGCCGCACCGGGGTCTCCGATGCGGCGCCAGGATGTTGCATTCGCTACAGCCCGGAGTTACATCAGGGCGATGACAGGGTAACGCCGCCATTCCGGCTCGGCAAAGCGCTGGCAGTGTGCAAAGATGAAGTCGAGCACGGCTTCCTGATTGCTCAGCAGGGCAGGGTTGGCCGCTTTCCAGTCGGCAAACTTGGCCGCCAGCGCCGGCTCATCGCGCAGCAGTTCGGACGCCATGTCTTCGAACACGTAATCGGAAAATGCTTCTTTCTTTTCCAGCACGCTGTTGAAGAAGCCCCAGCGGAAGAAGCTGTCGTGCGCCTGCGGTTCCAGGGTTTCCACCGCATAGCGGGCATTATCCTGGTCCAGGCTGACAACATAATCGCCCGCCTGCACGGTGAACTGGCCCGTGCGTGCTTCCACGTCGACCGTGTCGTGGAACATGTGGCCTTCGTAGGCCGTGGCGCGCGTGCCGACCTTGGTGATGTGGTAGTAGCGCGCCGTTACCGTCTGTTCGGCGGTGATGCGTGACATTTCGACGCCGTTCCAGCGCAGGCGTTCGATGACTTCGCGCCACGCCTGCGGCACGACATAGGCTTTCGGCGCGGCCACGGTGACGTCCGCATCGAAGCGGTTGTAGTAGGCGATATCGCGTTCCCACGGCTGCGAGCGGTCGTAGGACAGGCGCTGGTAATCGCCGAGGATACTTGGCGTGTATTGCGCCGCATAGCCCTTGAAGGGGAAGGTCGACGGCTGTTCTTCATTCATGGCCCAGTGGATGGGCCACTCGGCTTGCGTGCGTCCCGCCGCCTTGGCTTGCGCGCGCAGTTGCTTGATCTGTTCGCCGTGTTTGACCGTGAACGCCATGGTGATGTCGAGCAGGGCGCGCATGGAGGCGTAGCGGTCGGCAAACGGTTTCCACATGTGCGTTTCCGGCATGAAGCCGATAACGTGGTGCAAGGCCGCAAAGCCGGTCGAGAAACGCGGCACTTCGAGGAACTCGGCGATGCCGTGATCGGGACTATCCTTGACGGGGTTCACATACGGGCAGGTGGGCCAGCCGGCCTGTTCCATCTGCGCAAAGATGTGCGGCAGCATGGTGTCTTGCAGGAAGGGACCCAGGCCATTGCCCAGCTTGTTCGTCTGCGTGTGGATCAGGGTCATCGTGTACGGGTAGTCGGCGCCGTTCGACGTGTGCGTGTCGACCATCACGTCCGGGTCCCAGCTGGCCAGCAGGCGATTGAACACTTGCGCGTTCAGGCTGTCGCACTTGATGAAGTCGCGGTTCAAGTCCAGGTGGCGGCTATTGCCGCGGAAACCGAATTGCTCCGGGCCATCCTGGTTCACGCGCGACGTGTTGGCGCGGTTCAGGCTGCCATCGACGTTGTAGATCGGAATGAACAGCAGCACGGTGCTGCCCAGCGCCGCCAGGCGCTCCGGCTGCGTACACAGGTCGCGCACGATGGCCATGCAGGCGTCGATACCTTCCGGTTCGCCCGGATGGATGCCGTTGTTGTTGAAGAAGACGGTGCGGCCTTCACGCTTGATCTGTTCGCGGTCGAACACGCCGTCCGCGCTGACGACGCCAGCGTGAATAGGCACGCCCGAGTCGGACAGGCCGATCTGTTCGAAATGCAGCACGTGCGGATAGCGTGCGGCGAGATCTTGATAGAAGGTGATGCATTCCAGCCAGGTCGTGGTCTGGTTATGGTTACCGAGTTCGTAGGTCGTGCGCAAGTCTGGTGGCATAGCGGTCTGAGTCTGGGAGGGGGAAGGCGCGCTGGGTAAGTACGCCCGCTAGGGGCCAATTGTAGCACCGGCGTTGGCGCCTTGAGGCGCGGCAGAGGTGCCGGGCCGCACTTGTGTTATGAATAGGTTTCACGCGCGAGGGGGAGGCGGCATGGTGAAGACGGTGACAGCGATGGCGATGGCGGCACTGCTGTGGTGGGCTTGCCTGGCGGCACAGGCGGCGCCATTGCGCTTGCCCGCAGGCACGGGACCGGTGGCGCAGGGCGGCTCCGTCACGGCTAGCGCGCAGGGCGCGCTGATACGCTACCGGGGCTGGCTGCTGGCCGTCGATGGGGCCGTATCGGAGCAGCGGCCCGACGTCGTACTGGCATCGGCGCAGGCGGGCCACGCGCCGCAGCTGCGGACCGGGCCCACGCAACGCCCTTTGCCGCTGTGGTCGGCCCTCGAATTCGTCAAGGGAAATGCGCGCCTGCGCATCACGGCGCTGCCGGGGCCCGATGAGCTGCCCGCGCTGTTGCTGGACTTTGGCGGTGGCGACTACCGTATCGTGATTCCCGCCGCCGGTATTGCCCGGCAAGCGTATCCGCTGCTGGCGCAGCGCTTTCCCGGCGCCGACCTGGCCTTGCTGCTGCACGATGGCCGGCGGGTGATGCTGCCCTTGGGAAGTGGCAGGGCGCAAGTGTTTGGCGAGGAGCAAGCCGTGCCTTACCGTTTCACCAAGGTAAAACGCTAGGCGAAAAAAAGCCACTCCCGCAGGAGTGGCTCAGGCTAAAGCGCCCGTTGCCGGGTTATTGCTTCTTGTTATTCAGCGCCCATTTCTTTCAGCAGGTTGTCTGCGTGGTCGATGTGTTTCATGTTCCACAGCATGTAGCGCAGGTCGACCTGGATCGAACGGGTGTTGGCCTTGTTGTAGTCCCAATCGGAAATAATCGAGTCCAGGGTGCCGTCGAAGGCCAGGCCGATGAATTCGCCTTTGGCGTTCAGGGCAGCCGAACCGGAGTTGCCGCCGGTGATGTCCAGGGTAGCCAGGTAGTCGACCGGTACGGTTTTCAGCTTGGGATCGACGAATTTACCGAAGTCCTTGGCTTTGATCGCGGCCAGTTGATTTGCCGGTGCATTGAACTCGCCCTGGCCCGTGGCTTTGGCGGCGACGCCATTGACGGTGGTGAAGGCAGACCAGGTGGTGCCGTCGGCGCCATGGTCGCGGCCGGCTACTTTGCCGAACGTGACGCGCAGGGTGCTGTTGGCGTCAGGATAGACGGCTTGGCCCTTGCTCTTCATGAAGGCAATTTTGGCTTTCATGTAGTTGGCGTAGGCTTGCTGAATCTTGCCGGCCAGTTCTTCGTCTTCCGCTTCGTTTTTCAGCGAATCCGGGTACATGGCAACGGCTGCCTGGATGAAGCTGTCCTTGCTGGCCTGGAATTCGGCTGGCGTGCGTTTCAGCCATGCTGCGCGCTCGGCCTTGTCGGCCAGCTTGCTGCCTGCATACAGTTTGTCCAGGGCGGCGGACAGGTCGGCTGGCGACATGCCGTCCTTGATGCCGATGGCGGCGTCGAAGCTGGCGCGGCGTTGTGCTGCCGGTTGCGCGGCGTACTTGGTCAGGCTGTTCAGTACCAGCGCCTTGTCGACTTTTTCATCGTAGGTGCGCTCGACCGAAGTGATGCCCGCTTCCAGGCGTGGCAAGTCGCGCGTCTGGTAACCGGACTTGCGTTCCGTATCGGCCTTGGTGCCTTCGTTCGACAGGCGGTACAGGCTGCGAGCCGTGTTCAGCAGGCGCGGCTGTGCGTAGCTGAGGAAGAAATCGCGCTTGGTGTCGGCATCGCGCTCGGCGATCAGCTTTTCCACTTGCTCGATATCGCCGGCAAATTCCGCCTTGCGTGCTGGCGTGGCGTTGACCCAGGTCTTCAGGGCTTCATGTTCCGCCGTTTTGCGCGCCAGGAAGTCGCTGCCGGCGTACGAGTCCAGCATGCCTTGGCGGTTCTTGTAGTAATTGTTCACGCCGGCAACTTGACCCGCGTATTTCAGGGCAACATCCTTGTTGTCCTTGGTTTCGCGCGCGATGATGGCCAGGGTTTCGCCCGACGCTTTCACGAAGGCCGGGTAGTTCCAGTCAAACGTGTACGCCACTTCCGATGGCAGGCGGTGACGGTTGGTGCGGCCAGGGTAGCCCAGGACCATGACGAAATCGCCTTCTTTCAAGCCATCCTTGGCCAGTTTCAGCACGTGTTTTGGCTGGTACGGAACGTTGTCCTTGCTGAAGTCGGCAGCTTTGCCGTCTTTGCTGACGTAGGCGCGGTAGAACCCGTAGTCGCCCGTGTGGCGTGGCCACATCCAGTTGTCGGTGTCGCCGCCGAACTTGCCCACGCCGGCTGGAGGCGCGTGCACCAGGCGCACGTCGCGGATTTCCAGTTGCTTGATCAGGTAGAACTCCAGGCCGCCGTAGTAGGCCGACACGGTGCAGCGGAAGCCCGCTTCTTTTTCGCATTCGGCGACCAGTTTCTTCTGGTTTTTCTCGATCGCGTCGATGCGTGCCTTGCCTTGCAGCTTGGCCACGTCGGCGGTGATGATCTTGTCGCTGACATTGGTCACGGCCGAGGTGACGAAGATGCGGCTGCCTGGGGCGGCCGGCAATTCTTCAGCGAACGTCTTGGCCAGGAAACCGTTGGCCAGCAAATCGCGCTCTTTGGTCGAGTTGACCGCCACGCTGTTGTAGACGCAATGGTGGTTGGTGGCAACCAGGCCTTGCGGCGAGACGAACGATGCCGAGCAGCCACCCAGGCTGACGATGGCGCCCATCGGGAATTCGGTCAGTTTGGTGAGGTTGGTCGGATCGAGTTTCAGTCCGGCCGCTTTTAGTTCCTTGGCTACTTGTGGCAGCTGTTGGGGCATCCACATGCCTTCGTCGGCGTGTGCGAAGTTGCTCAGGATGGCGAGCGCGATGAGAGATTTTTTCATTCGAGTTCTGTTCTTTTACATTGTAGGGAAGTCGGAATCAGCGGAGTACCCGCTGATTGTGCAGCGGGCGACATAGAGTATCCGTATCGAACTCGCACTAGTCAATCACATTTTCCGGGCAGCATGTTCGCATGTGCTTGCTTGAATGGCATCATTTTGGTTGATGCAGGGGCGGAAACGGGCTGGTAACGGGCATTTTTCCGTGCGGCGGCTGTGGTATTTGTACATACGTGTCCTGGCGACAATGAAAAATGGCCGGGTGCTTGCGCGGCCCGGCCACTTGCTGAATACGCTGCTTTTTGTCTGCTTAGCGTATTTTGCCGCGGCGTAAAAGATTCACGATGCCCAGCAGGATGACGGCGCCCAGGAACGAGACGAGCAACGAAGCCAGGCTGAAATTGTCGCTATTGATGGTGCCCGTGCCGAACAGGGGCGCCAGCAGCCAGCCGCCCAGGAAGGCGCCGACGATGCCGACGACGATATTGAGGAAGATGCCCTGTTGCGCATTGGTTTTCATGACCATGCTGGCCAGCCAGCCAATGACGCCGCCAATAACGATCCAGATAATGAAATTCATGTAGTCCTCCGCGCGTGGATAAGTGGGTGTGCCATGTCAGAACAACATCATGCCAATGGATAGTGATGCCGCACGATAGAAAAGTCCAGCGGATTCGCGTGGCGCATGCAAAAGCCCGCCTGGCTGCGGGCAGCGAGGCGGGCTTGTCGGGCGGCAAGGTCGTGTTTAGTCGGCCTTGATCGCTTCTACCTGGATGGCCAGCTTGACTTCCGGCGAGAACGCCGGCATGCCGTAGTTCAGGCCAAAGTCGCTGCGCTTGAATTCCGCCGTGGCGTCGGCGCCGCACACTTCACGCTTGTAGCGCGGGTGCATGATGCACTTGAACTTGCTCACGTTCAGCTTGACGGGCTTGGTCACGCCCAGCAGGGTCAGTTCGCCATCGACTTCCACCAGCTGATCGCCGTTGAACTTGAGCGACTTGCTCTTGTAGGTGATTTCAGGGAATTTCTCGACATTGAACATGTCCGCTTTTTTCGCGTGCGTGTTCATGGCGTCCAGGCCAAAGTCGATCGAATCGGCATCAATGACGAGGTCCAGGCTGCCCGTCTTGGCGGCGCGGTCCAGAGTGACCGTGCCCTTGGTCTTGTTGAACTTGCCGCGCCAGACGGACATACCCATGTGATCGGCTTCAAAGCTGGGGAAGGTATGCGTCGGGTCGAGGTTGTAGGTGTCGGTAGCGGCCATGGCCGAACCCGCGCCGGCCGCTGCCAGCATGGCGATCATCAAGTGCTTCAATTTCATTGCATTCCTAACTAAGTTGAACAACAGATTTTTGGATGTTACTGAGCTGAAACATGAAACTTAATCGTGACCTCATCGGCAACCATGCTCGTGTCTTTCCACTCGCCTTCGCCGATGTTATAGGTCAGGCGCTTGATCGGCAGGGCGCCGTCAAAGGCGTATTTTCCGCCATCGGCTTTCACCGCCAGAGGGAAGGTCACGTCGGTGGTCTTGCCTTTGATGCTCAGCTTGCCCGTCACCGTCAGCTTGCCCGCGCCCGCCGCCTTGATGCTGCTCGAGACGAAGGTGGCTTTCGGGAACTGGGCCGAGTTGAACCATTCTTTCTTTGCCACTTCCTTGTTGTACTCCGGGTCGCCGATATCGATGCTGGCCGTCTCGATTTCCACCGACGCCTTCGAGGCGTCCGGCGCGGCCGGGTTGTAATCGATGGCGATATTGAATTTCTTGAACTTCGCTTCCACGGGCACGTTCATTTGCTTGAACACGGCCGACACGCTGGTCTTGGCGGGATCGACTTTCAGCAAGGTGGCGGCGGTGGCGGCCACGGACAGGCCCAGCAGGGAAGCGAGGACGATGCGTTGGGTGGTTTTCATCTTGTTTTTTTCCTGTAGTTTCAGTGAGCAAAGCAGATTAAGACGGACTTGGAACGCCGGACAAAACCGTAGCGAGCGGAAGTGAGTTGTGGCCGAGAAGCGGAACTGTGCTTTTAGCACAGTGAGCATCGAAGGCCGCAAATCGCGACGCGCAGTAGGTTTGGTTCGACGTTCTTAGGGCAGCATGCGCTTAAGCACGCCATCACGGTCGATGAACTGGTGCTTCAACGCGGCCAGCACATGGGCGGCCACGGCGGCAGCCATCGTCATGTTCAGAACATAATGAATCTCTTTTAAAAGTGGCTTAAGTTCCGGGTTCGGCGCCATGATGACGGGCAGCTGGAACAGGCCCAGGTAGACCACGGGCACGCCGGCGGCCAGGGTGTACAGGTAGCCGGAGACGGGCACGGCGAAGATCAGGATGTACAGCAACACGTGCATGGCGTCGGCCGCCTTCTTTTGCCAGGCAACCATGCTGGCCGGGTGCGGCGGCGGCACATTGGCCTTGCGCCACAGCAGGCGGATGGCGGCGATGGCCAGCACGGTCACGCCCAGCCATTTATGCCAGGAGAAATATTTGAGCTTGGTGGGCGTCAGGCCGGGAATGTCGACCATGACCAGGCCCATGACGAAGGCGCTGATGATCAGCAGGGCGGTCAGCCAGTGCAGGATGATGGCGGTGGTGGTGTAGCGTTGCATCGATGGCTTTCTTGAAAGTAGTACGTATTAGGACTAATTCGGCCTAATATACCAAAGAAAAGCAAATTGCGCTGCGTGCTGGAGATTCTACAAGAAAGATTGCCGGAAAAACCGCGGGGCGGCCAGCATTTGTATGCTGGCCGCCCCG
>NZ_LNCE01000096.1:0-26377 GCF_001445815.1 Janthinobacterium sp. Ant5-2-1
ACCGCATCTATAAATTTAAATATATCTTCTGCATACTCCTGTTTCTCTATGGATGGATAAACAATATCTTTTGCAAATGCGAATGCCTTATTTCGTTGCCATACATTGTGATCATTTAAAACATCCTGCTTTACAAAAGCAAAAGTAGGGCTACCATTTTCAATGGCTGCAGCATATTCTGCATTTGTAATGGATTTTCCAGGATCTACTTTGTATTTTCCGCCAAAGCGCCCACCTATTATTAATATAAACATTTGACAATTTGAGGTCTCCCTTATGCAGCTCAAGTGAGTATGTAAATCTGGATGATAAAAAACATCACCACGTTCACTGAGAGTAGTGTCAAAACCAAATTCCTCACAGAATTCGCTTAATCCATCCCTTTCCTCTGCTAAGTCATAGCAAGTGGAGCTTATAAATACTCGTGGGTTTGCCATTCAAGCTCCTTAGATAAATTTTGGTTAAAGTCAAATATTGCCACACTATTTGGAAGATGCCCATAAAAATATGCAAATATATCGTCTACTGAAAAAGCTTCTTGTAATGCAAACTATCCTTGCTTATCAAAATCCCCGCGCGCAACACGCTTAGTGAAGCTATGACAGCGAATATCACCCCCATAGCACCGCTCACAAACGCGCAACCTTAGGCAGTACCTAGCCTGTTGAACCGCCCATTTCGGGACGCCAAGCATATACATAAAATCGCCAAGCATCCTAGTCCTGTTGACTGCCCGCCAATTTGTCCGCCTGGAGTTGCGAATGATCCAGTACTGATTGCGGAACTCATCCTCTATCTGCTCAAGTATCCGCAGTGAATTAGCGTCAAAATTTGCCATATCACGCCCCTCCTCCCCGTCAATCAAGGTGGAGTAACTGTCAGAAGGGACAATCGTCCACCACTTGTGGCAATCCCGGTGCGGTCGCCAGGTACACGACGCCGAGATTGTTGTTGCACCAGGTCTGCAAGCCGTCCATGCAATGGCCGGAAAGCGCCTGAAATGCGACCTGCGCAGCGCGCAGCATGTTTGTACAAAACGGCACCCGCCATACATCGACTTCCGGCACCACGATGCCCCTGGAGCGGAAGTAGCGTTTCTGGTCGAGCGTCCTGCACTGCGTTTCCTTACCGCAGTATTTCGCTATATAGCTGGCGATCTTGTGCGCCCCGGCCACACCAAAGCCGAAACGGTGCGGGTTGCGGACGTGGACTTGGCCCAACTGCTCGCCGTTCGGGCCACGCCCCAGGATGCGTTGCCAGATGGAGCGCAGCAGCGCATACATTTGTCGCGCGACGGCCACATGAAAATGCAAGGCGCCACGGGCCTGTTCTTCAATGACCGCCACATAATGAAATTGTTTATGCTTACCAAGTTTTCGAGAAAAGGCTTTCCAGTGTTTTAATGCAAGTTCGCGGTCCAGCATGTTTTCTCTGTAGGTCAACCCGAGCGGGCTTCACCGCACTGGCTGCACCATACTTTTGCCAAGGCGGCCCATCCGACCGACCAAAATATTGGGACTGCGACAGCTTGGCCCGGGCATCGCTTTTTAAGCACAACCATGCCTTATACCGGGCAGGCCTTGGTGGAATTAATCAGGGCACCAATTCGATCATCCCCGAAATTTTCATAGTAGCGAACGGATAGCCATTTCATGCGTGTATTGGGAAAGCGTTTACGTGTTCGATTGATTCTTGCAGTACACGCAGTGTCTTGACGACTAAAGCCGGAGAGCGTCCTGTGCCGGCGGACATTGATGACGCATTAGATGAATTTGTCGCGCTCGCGCGACGGCGCACACGATCTCGGAATTTTGTGATTCCCTCGTGATCGGTATGCCCTTCATTCGTCGCCGGCGCAAAATATGGTTCAGACACCCGAACCAAGAGGATGTATACAAGGAAATAGTGGTGTATATTTAAACATTCAAGAATTAGGCGACCTATGGCAGATAATTCCAATGAATGGCCTGGAAAGCAAGAATTTCATGCTTTAGCACTTACAGGTGGAGGTTACCGTGGCCTGTTCTCCGCGCAAGCCCTTGCTAGCATGGAATACACCACTGGGAAACCAATAGGACGAAGCTTCGATCTCATCTGCGGTACGTCAATCGGTGGAATAGTGGCGATTGCGGCGGCGTTTGAGATACCTATGTCGAAGGTTGTCGAGGTATTCGAATCGAGGGGGGCATTAATCTTTCCTACCGATCGACGCGCACCGGAAGGTAGTATTTTAAAAAAAATCGACCTAGCAAGGCACCTTGGAAAACCGCGATACTCAAGTTCGCCCCTGCGTGCCGCTGTTGAGGCACTAATACCGCCGGATACGCTTCTAGGCGAGGCAATCCATCCCCTCGCAATTCCAGCCGTCAACCTTACACAAGGGAGTCCACAGGTCTTCAAAACACGGCACAAGTCGGAGTGGCAGCGCGATAGTAAGCTGAAGGTTGTAGACGTCGCGCTTGCGACGTCAGCAGCACCAACTTTTTTCGAATTAGCCGAGATAGGAGGCGACCGTTACGCCGATGGCGGACTATTTGCAAACGCTCCGGACCAGATCGCTCTTCATGAAGCTGAGCATTATTTTGGGGTTCCTTCCAGTTCAGTACATATATTAAGCATCGGGACCACGACGAGGTCCTATTCAGTCGCCCATTCAGCCGGCCGCAATTTTGGGATCGGCACATGGATGGATGACGCAAGACTACTTTCTGTCATGATTTCAGCACAGCAGCAGTTCATTGGCCAGGTAGTAGCTCATCGCCTTGGTGAGCGCTACCTTCGAATTGATCGCGAGCCCTCGCATGAACAAGCGGAGGAACTGGGGCTCGATATCGCCACAGAAAGTGCGCGGTCGACGTTGATTAGCTTGGCGAAAAAGGCCGTGACCGACATCATGCACACGAAACTACTGCCCTTTCTCGCCCACACTCCTTACTTGCGAATCATTAAAGACTAATATGGCCAAAGCTGCGCATCTTTTCAGTGGTAACGCCTCTGACTCACTCATCAACCGCGTCACCCCAACCGTTGAGCAGCGCGAGTTTCTGCAACAGCAGTGGAACGATATGCGTGACTATGTGTGTCCCAACCTACAAGAAGAGTCTGGCTATCCGATATCCACCTGGCTTCAAGGATCGTACAAATACGGCACGCTAATCCGGCCTGTTCACATTGATGAA
This sequence comes from Janthinobacterium sp. Ant5-2-1, assembly GCF_001445815.1. Taxonomy (NCBI): domain Bacteria; kingdom Pseudomonadati; phylum Pseudomonadota; class Betaproteobacteria; order Burkholderiales; family Oxalobacteraceae; genus Janthinobacterium; species Janthinobacterium sp. Ant5-2-1. The sequence goes on from NZ_LNCE01000096.1 coordinate 3,180, forward strand.
GAGTACGATGTCGATGTGGGCATCTATTTCAAGTGGGAAAAAAAAGATGGTGAGGCATTTCCAGCTCCGGAGCAGCTTCGCACATGGGTTCAGACTGAACTGCTTGGTTATGCGGACGAGTGTAGTGATGTCCGTAAAATAGAGGCCCCTGCAAAAGAGCGATGCTCGAGAGCCGTGTATAAAATGCAGTTTCACATCGACACGCCTGTCTACCATCTCGATCCGTCAACCGACAGGCGGCAGCTCGCCACTTTGAGCAATACTTGGGAAAAAAGTGACCCAAAACCTATCTACAAATGGTTCAAGGACGCCGCATCGGGTAGCGCGCGAGAACAGCTTCGCAGGCTTATTCGGTACTTAAAGGGATGGGCTGCTGTTGCTTTCGTAGAGACGCCGGAGTCACGGCCGTCTTCAATCCTGCTTACGGTGGTAGTAACTCAGGCATACCAGGATGCATGGGTCGACCGGTTGCTTGCGCTTCGGGACGACGAAGACGCCTTGGTTGATGTTATCGTCCGTATCCACAAGCGGCTCTTCGCTTCATGCCAAGTGCGTAATCCGGTCGACGAGAACGAAGATCTCAATCGCATGTCTGCTGACGCTTGGGATGCATTCCTTAGCAGCCTACAATCCCTTGAGGATGCGGCTGCACGTGCCGTCGATGCCGCAGATGAAGCCGCAGCTGCCCTAATTTGGTCAGAGCCTTTTTCGTTTCTTATGCCTTTGCCAGATGTTGAGGCTGTCGAAATGCAAGAGGAAGCCTCAGGCCGAGCTGTTATGCAAATCCCCGACGTCGTGATCACTGTCTACCTCGGCAACAGCAAAGTGGCCCACGCATCGTACGAGAACGAAGTCCCCAACGTAGGCAAGGATTGTTGGCTGGATTTCCGGATTAAGAACCCGCACGTCATTCCAGACTATGCGACAGTCGAGTGGACGGTTCGCAACGCTGGACAAGAGGCCGATGGCATTGGTGACTTGGGGCATCGGCAAATGGGGATGCGATTACTAAGCGTGCGCGAACATACCTCATACATTGGTAAACATTTTATGGATTGTGTTGTTCGGCTTAATGGGCAGGTCTATGCCGTACGAAGAGTGCCTGTCCATATAAAAAACATTCTGAGAGCCGAGCGGAACCCGCCCAAGCCGGCTTATACAAAATTCGTCAGTCGCTTACGGCGACGCCGTTAGTTGTTTTCATCGCGGACGACGGTGGGGCGCATCGGCACGGCACGAAGCGAACATAAGCCGACTTTCGCGCGCGAAAACACGGTGTTCGTCCGTATCGCGCGCAATCATAGAGGCTGAATAGCCCGTCACGGACAAGAGCAGATTCAGTCTCTAGGTACGCACTGGAATATCGACGCGCTGCGAAAGATCTTGGCTGATCCAGTTGCTGGCGGCGAGCAGTCTCCTTCCCTCGCCGTAGATATTCGGGTTGTCATCCAATGCCCGGAGCGTCACCGCGATGACGACACGCAGCGGCTGCGCAAGCTGCGGCTCGAAAGCCCGGCGCAATAACGTCGCTTGCAAACCCCATGTTTCGCCCGCCATGCCCTTGGGAAATCGTCGCCTATAGATCTTAACGGGGGACCATTTCCCGCCGTGTTCGACTTGAGCTTCCTCGAGACCTGTCGTGCCAAGTTCGCCCAGCGCCGGCACACAACCTTTGAAGTGGGGTTCTCCTCCGGGATTGGCTGTGAAGGTGCCAAACCCGACGTCGACATTGAAGCGCACGTATTCGGCACCTGCCGAGGGATCGAGCGGCGGCGAATAGACGGCAGTGATGATCACTTCACCGCGAAATTTCCCCTCGTATAGTAGCGATGGCGGAATTGGATACGGTGCCTTGCGCCATTTCATGCTATCGATAATGTCCAGTTCGAATAGCATAGTGAAGCTGGAGTCGGAATCATATAACACGACACCCGGATCGCCTGGCAAGCCAGCGCCGAAATATCGGCGCTGGGCAATGTCGCGGTCGGGAGAATTGATCTGCGCGCTGTGAACCATTAGCGCCTTCACCATGGTCGGCGAGACAGCCACCTCGTAGGGTCTCCCAGGCAGCATCAGCGCACTGACCGCTGGGGTGGTTCGCTGGAAAACCGCGCGCGGCTGCTGGTCGACGTCGTCGACGAAGTGCGGCAAGCCGTTGGCAAAGGCTTTGCCGTTGCCGTGAAGCTCAATTCGGCGGATTTCCAGAAAGGCGGCTTCAGTTCGGAAGAGGCCAAGCAGGTGGTTTCCATGCTCAATACCCTGGGCGTGGACCTGATTGAATTGTCCGGCGGCAGTTATGAAGCCCCTGCCATGCACGGTCAGACCCGCGACGGCCGCACCCTGGCCCGCGAAGCCTATTTCCTGGAGTTCGCCAAGGATATCGCCACGGTGGCCAAGATGCCCATCATGGTGACGGGCGGCATCCGCCGCTATCAGGTGGTGCAACAAGTGCTGGACAGCGGCATTGCCATGGTGGGCATGGGAACGGCGCTGGCCATTGATCCGCAACTGCCAAAAGCATGGCTTTCCAATCAAGCGGCAAGCCCCTTGCTCCGGGCCATTACGTGGAAAAACAAGGTGCTCTCATCCATCGCCTATATGGCGATGGTGAAATATCAGCTGCGGCGCCTGAGCCAGGGCAAGCATACCCGGCCCAACGTGGCGCCTGCCCTCGCGCTCTTGATACAGCAATGGGACACCGCCATCCTGAACCGGCAGTATCGCCGCCGGATGCATAGCGGCTTTTAATGGAATTTTCCCCAATCAAACATGGAAGGTGCAAGCAATGAACATGAAAATTGCCGTGGCGGTATCCGGATTGATGCTGAGTATGGCCGCAAGCCCGTCCCGGGCTGAACATGCCGTCGAGAGCAGGCAGGTCATCATCGATATCGCGGGACATGCCGTCCCGGTTGCCGCCGGCGGCCTGTATGAGCGCTTTCGCTCGAACCCGCCTTTATCCGTCATCGCATCGGAAGCGCCGGAGCTTGACCTGAGCTGGTTCAAAGGCATGCAAAAAGAAAAGGTGTCCATCGGTTTTGACTCGTATACACCGAATTTTTATTACAAGAACCGCAAGATCACGGCCGTCTTTACGGCCGACTTGGCGCGTCTGAAGGCGCTGATGCCGGAAAACATACTGAAGCAAGTCCAGCCGCTGCAAGTGTGGCCAGGCCGGGGCGCGGTGGCGTTGACGGCCTATGCGTATGAGTACTGCGACAACGACAGCTACAATGAAGTGTCATTGGCGATTGTGACCAACAAGCCCGGCAGCGCCAGTTCCGGCCCGTTTACCTTGCTGGGCCAGTCGCTGTCCAAGGATTTCTGGGGCTATGTGCTCAAGCTTCCCGTCAACACGGAACTGGCCAGGGTGCGTGGCGTGATTGGCTACAATCTGCCCAAGTGGCTGACCGGTATCGAGGTGAAGGAAACTGACGCAAGCGTTTCCTTTGAAGTCATGGATAGCGCAACGGGCAAGCTCGATTTGGTTTTTGCAGGCAAAAAACTGGGCGACCTGTCGCACACGGCCGATGTGGTGAGCAACAGCTTCACCAACCAGGATGGGGCCGGCAAGCTGACGTATGGCTATGCCATTTCCCGCCTGCTGAGCCACGCATCGAGCACGAGTGCGGATGCGGTCGACCTGCAACTGGGCGACGGCAGCTTCTCCACCTATCTCAAATCCTTGAAGCTGGGGAAGATGATGAAATATGAATACGTGCCGGAATTTCAAAGCGCGCTATATGCCCCGAAGCCATTACCAATAAGCCATTGACAGCCTACTCGGCCGGCGTCTCGTGCTCCATGGCTGCCGCGGCAAGTGCGCGCACGTCAACCGGCATGGATTCCTTGCGCTCGCTGTAGCGGCTGGTCAGGTAATCGGAGCGGTCGCGCACGACCAGGGTGAATTTATACAGTTCTTCCATGACGTCGACGAGACGGTCGTAGTATGGCGACGGCTTCATGCGGTCGTTCTCGTCGAACTCCTGGTAGGCCTTGGCAACGGACGACTGGTTCGGGATCGTCACCATGCGCATCCAGCGGCCCAGCACGCGCAAGCCGTTGACGGCGTTGAACGATTGCGAGCCGCCCGACACTTGCATCACGGCCAGGGTCCGCCCCTGCGTGGGACGCACGCTGCCCATTTCCAGCGGCAGCCAGTCGATCTGCGACTTGAATACGCCCGTCACGGCGCCATGGCGTTCAGGGCTGCACCAGACCTGGCCTTCCGACCACAGCGACAGCGCGCGCAGTTCCTGCACCTTGGGATGGTCTGGGCTGACGCTGTCGACCATGGGCAAGCCGTGCGGGTCGAACACTCGCGTCTCGGCGCCGAAATGCTGCAGCAGCCGCGCCGCTTCCAAAGTCAGCAAGCGGCTGAACGAGCGTTCACGCAGCGAGCCGTACAGCAAGAGGATGCGCGGCGCATGCGTGGCCACCGTCGGCGGCGCAAGTTTGTCGAGGGTCGGCGTGTCGAGATGGGCGGCGCTGATGTTGGGCAAGTCATGCATGGTGGTTTTCCTTTTCAATAATTCCATAATAGTCGAATTATGGAATTAATGTAAGCCTGTTTTGAGCCTGAGCACATGCCACCCCTTCCCGTATATGTTGATGTGGATCAATCAATTTTCGTATCGTGTGCAGCAGAATATGATCATACGCAAGCCTATGTCGAGCAGACCATGGCTTGGCCCTGCACTACGCCATCCCCACTTCATAAGGAATACCATGACACCCACTACAATGAAAGCCGCCGTTGTCGAGCAACTGGGCCAGCCGCTGGTGCTGCGCGAGGTGCCCGTGCCGGTACCCGGTCCAGGACAGATCCTCGTCAAGACGGAAGCGTGCGGCGTCTGCCACACGGACTTGCATGCGGCGCGCGGCGACTGGCCCGTCAAGCCGTCGCCGCCGTTCATTCCCGGCCACGAAGGCATCGGCCTGGTGGTGGCCGTGGGCACGGGCGTGACGGAAGTGCAGCTGGGCGACCGGGTCGGCGTGCCCTGGCTGTACTCGGCTTGCGGCCATTGCGAACATTGCCTGGCCGCCTGGGAAACCGTGTGCGCCGAGGCGCAGTTCGGCGGCTACACCAAGAATGGCGGCTTCGCCGAGTACATCCTGGCCGACCCGCGCTATGTCGCGCATATCCCGGCGGGTCTGTCCGCCGTGCAGGCGGCGCCCATCATCTGCGCTGGCGTGACCAGCTACAAGGGCATCAAGGAAACGGGCGCGCGGCCGGGCGAGTGGCTGGCCGTGTCCGGCATCGGCGGACTGGGGCATCTGGCCATCGAATATGCGCTGGCCATGGGCTTGCGCGTGGCGGCCGTCGACATCGACGACGGCAAGCTGGAGCACGCCCGCGCCCTCGGCGCCGAAGTAACCATCAATGCGCGCCAGGGCGACCCGGTGGCGGCCTTGCGCGAAGCGACCGGGGGCGGCGCCCACGGCGTGCTGATCACGGCGCCGTCGATCGACGCCTTCCAGCAAGGCGTGGCGATGACGCGCAAGCGCGGCACCTGCGTGCTCGTGGGCTTGCCGCCGGGCGACTTCCCGACGCCGCTGTTCGACGTCGTCGCCAATTGCGTGACGATACGCGGCTCCTTCGTGGGCACGCGCCAGGACATGGCCGAGGCGCTCGCCTTTGCCGCCACGGGCAAGGTCAAGGCCGACGTGGAATTGCAACCGCTGTCGGCCATCAACGAGATCTTCAGCCGCCTGGAGCATGGCAAGGTCGCCGCACGCGTGGTGCTCGATTTCAGCGCCAACTGACCGGCACGCCGGCTGCAGGGTGTGTCCTGGTGCGCGACGGCAATGGATTGATGTTGCTATGATGACTATTCATAAAGACATAGCGAGGACACACCGATGATGCAATCCCTCTCCGGCCTGCTGGCCTGCGCCGCCCTCGCCTTCTTCATTCCGGCCAGCGCGGCCGAACCGGCCGCGTCCACGCTGCCCGGACACTATTATCTGCAAGGCGTCACGGAAGTAGGCTCAGAACTGCTGCTGAAAAAGGATGGCACGTTCGAATGGATGCTCAGTTATGGCAATACCGACCAGCAAGCGAGCGGCGAGTGGCGCGTTGCCGGCGACACGGTGACCCTGGTGGCGGGCAATCATGGCGACAAGGAGCCGCAGTTCCGCGTGTTCGAGGAATCGGAAATGCGTATCCAGAAAGCCGCCGAAGCGGGGCTGTGGGTAGCCATCGTCGGCTTCCCCAAAGTGGGGCCGATGGCCGGCGTGGAGGTGAAATTCGAAGCGCAAAGCGGCAAGACGGCCACAGCCGTCAGCGTGGCGAACGGCGACGCCATCGTCCGCATGCCGGCGTCGGAACGCTGGGTTCGCGCCGGCTTGCGCCGCCAGGGTTCAAAAACGGACTATCAATGGCTGGCCGTACCGCCCGAGCGCGCGCAGGAACGCATCGCCGCGTTCGCCGTCACCGACCCGCAATGGCTCAGGAGCCAGGCGTTCCAGAAGCTGGCCTTGCGCGTTGTCGAAGGCGGTCTGAAAGTCGACGATGCGGACAATGGCCTGGCCAGGGGGCTGTACGCGAAGCCGGCGTCCGGCCAGTAGCCTTGGCTCCCCGCCCCTTTCTAGAGCCTCTCCGCATCTGGTCAGCCATATCGGCCAGGGCACGCTGCAGCTCAATTGCTGTCGCTCAGCCCAAAATAGCCTCGACACCAACACCAAACTTGTTCGGGTTGAATTGAATGACTTGGTAAGTTGCGATCTGCTCCCGATGGAAGGGATCCTCTGCAAGCACGCCATCCAATTCCTCCCGGCTCAGGCCTTTCACGAGGATGACACCTCCTGTTCGCGGCATCTGGGGACCGGACGCTAAAAAACGACCCGCCGCATAGTGGCGATCAAGAAAACTGCGATGCTCCTCAATGTGAGCCTCGATGGCTGCCAGCGGTTGAACGTAATGCAAAAGGACAATGAACATAAGGCTCCTCAAAACTCATTGACAGGATAAGCAGGCAAGTATGACAGAGCTCCCCCGCTATTTGCGCCCGTGCTTGCCCGTGCGCCGTTGACACCCCGCGCGGTCTGTCCTATAGTCGCCGGGTTAACGACAAATGAGAATGAGAATCATGTTCAGTTCTATCAAGAAATGGCTCGTCTGCTATCCGCTCGTGGCCGCCAGCCTGTTGCTGGCCGGTGGCGCGCAGGCGCAAGCGGCCGACCAGGGCGCCGGCGCCAAGCAATTGTGGCAATTGATTGACTACGTTGCCGTCGATTACAGCGGCGCCGTCGAGCACGGCAAGGTGGTCAGCGAAGCGGAATACGCGGAAATGCTCGATTTTACGGATAACGCGACGACGCAGATCGCCGCCCTGCCCGCCCACGCCTCGCAAGCGGCCATTGCCGCCGCCATCGCCGACCTGCGCAAAGCCGTCGTCGCCAAGGCGGACAGCGTGGAAGTCAAGCGCCTGGCGCACCACGCGAACGGCTTGCTGATCGCGGCCTACCCGATTCCCGTGGCGCCGAAAGCGCTGCCCAACCTGGCGCGCGGCGCGGCCCTGTATGCGGCCCAGTGCGCGTCTTGCCACGGCGTGGCGGGCGGCGGCGACGGTCCGCTGGCGGCCAGCCTGGAGCCGAAACCGATCGCCTTCACGGATGGCGAACGGGCGCAGTCGCGCAGCCTGATGGCGCTGTACCAGGTCATCTCGCAAGGCGTGGCCGGCACCTCGATGGCCAGTTTCGGCCAGCTGTCCGACAACGAGCGCTGGGACCTGGCCTTCTATATCGGCGGCATGTCGCACGATGCGGCGGCCAGGGCGCGCGGCGAAAAGCTGTGGCAGGACGATCCGCGCAGCAAAAAACTGTACGCGGACCTGGCCGCCGTGACGACCCTGACGCAGGAAGCCGTTGCCGCCAAGCTGGGCGCGGACGAGGCGCAAGCCTTGACGGCGTATTTGCGCAGCCATGCCGACAAGGCCGAGGCGCACAAGCCGGCCGGCCTGTCCCTGTCGCGTCTGCGCCTGGCCGAAAGTCTGGCCGCCATGCGCGCGGGCGACCGCGCTGGCGCAACGCGCCTGGGCCTGTCCGCCTACCTGGACGGCTTCGAGCCGATCGAGCCGATGGTGGGCGCGCGTAACAAATCCCTGCTGCTGGCCGTGGAAAACGCCATGCTCGCTTACCGCTCCGCCGTGGCCAAGGGCACGGTGGCCGACGCGGAAGCGGCCGGTGAAAAACTGCAGCAACTGTTTACCCACGTGGAAGCGGAACTGGGCGACGCCAAGGCCGACCCGATGACCACTTTTATCGGCGCCCTGACGATCTTGCTGCGCGAAGGCGTGGAAGCGCTGCTGATCGTGATCGGCATCATCGCCTTCCTGCGCAAGGCCAAGCGCAACGACGTGCTGCCCTACGTGCATGCGGGCTGGGCCAGCGCGCTGGTGGCGGGCGGCCTGACGTGGGTGGCGGCAACATACCTGGTCACCATCAGCGGCGCCAGCCGGGAAGTAAGCGAAGGACTCGGTTCCGTGTTCGCGGCCCTCGTCCTGCTCAGCGTGGGCTTGTGGATGCACCAGAAGAGCAGCGCCGGCCGCTGGCAGGAATATTTGCACGAGAAACTCACGGCCGCGATGAGCCGCCGCTCCGCCTGGGGCCTGTTCGCCCTGGCCTTCATCGCCGTCTACCGCGAAGTGTTTGAAACCGTGCTGTTCTATTCCGCCCTGGCGGCGGACGGCAATGGCGGCGCCCTGCTGGGCGGCTTCCTCGTGGCCATCGTGCTGCTGGTCGTGATCGCCTGGGCCTTGCTGCGCACGAGCGCTCGCATGCCGATCGGCAAGTTCTTCTCGTGGACGTCCGCCTTCGTGGCCGTGCTGGCCGTAATCCTGATGGGCAAAGGCGTGGCCGCGCTGCAGGAAGCGGGCTGGATCGGCGTCACCCCCGTCGACTTCATGCGCATCGACCTGCTGGGCATCCTGCCGACCATGGAAACCCTGCTCGCGCAGGCGGCCATCCTGGCCATCATCGTCGCCGGCTATGGCTGGAACCGCGTTTCCGCAGGCAAGCGCAAGCTGGCCTGATACTGCAGTCGCGGCACGGGCAGCGTCCAGCGGGCGCTGCCTACGCGTGGTGGATCGGTGCGAACGACTGGGCAAACAGATCGGGCTGGTAGCCGGCGGCACTGAACAGGTGGCCACAGGACTCGTCGATCGCGGCGCGCAGCCTGGCCTGATCGACGCCCAGCACGATGCCGCCCCGTTTGCGCACGCGCCCGCCAATGATGACGGTATCGATATTGCTGCGCTCAGCCGCATGCACGACGGTACCGATGGCGTTATTGACAGGATATACATTGAGGTCGCCGGTGCGTATCAGCACCAGGTCGGCCTGCTTGCCTGGCGCCAAACTCCCGATGCGCTGTTCCAGCCCCGCCACCGCGGCGCCGTCGATCGTGGCGGCTTCCAGCAAGCGGAACGCATCGGTGGGCGCCGGTGCATGGCGATGTCCCTGGCGTTGCCCCATGACCCGTTGCAGGTAGAACGCCACGCGCATTTCCATGAACATGTCGCCGCTATACGAAGTCTCGTTGTCGACACTCAAGCCAGGGCGTATGCCGTGCTGGTACGCCGCCTGCCAGGCGTTCATGCCATCCTCGATACCATAGTGGGCATCCGAACGCGGGCATACATTGACGCGCACGCCCGCCTCGCGCAAGATGCGCCAGCCCGAATCCGGCAGGCAGGTGCAGTGGTTGAAGATATTGTCGCTACCGAGCAGCCCCTGCCGGTGCAGGCTTTCCAGCTCGGCCGCCATGCCACCGCCAAAAAACTCGGTCACGATGGGTATACCCAATTGACGTGCGACGGCCCACTGCTCCGGTTCCAGCTGCGCCATCATGGCCAGAGTCACCAGGCGGTCGGGATCGCTGAAATATTTTTCCTGCAGGCGCGCCAGGTTGCCTGGCCAATGCGCCTTGTCCCACTCGCCCGAGACGGGCGCCCCCGATGCATGCACGGCGCGGATGCCCGCATCGAGCAGCGCTTCGACCGCCGCGTCGGCGTGTGCCCCCGTGCGGCTGTTGTGGGAGTTGTCGATCACGGTCGTGATGCCGGCGTCGATGCAGCCCAGGGCCGTGAGCAGATTGCCCACGTAGATGTCGCGCGGCCGGTAGTATTTGGCAAACAAGAAATGCGTGGCGTTGCAATAGTCCTCGAGCGTTGCCGCATTCGGGTTGATGCGGCGCAGCTGGCCTTCCCAGGAGTGGCGATGGGTATCGACCATGCCCGGAATGGCGATCATCTGCGCGGCATCGATCACTTCCGCATCGTCGGCTTGCAGGTTCTGGCCGATGGCGGCGATGACGCCGTCGGCAATGAGGATGTCGCCCCTGGGCAAGTTGCCGACCTTGCCATCCATGCTGATGATGGTGGCGCCCCGGATCAGCATCTTGCGGGGAGCTGGGGCCAGTGGGGCCAGTGGGGCCAGTGGCGCCAGTAGTTGGTCTTGTTCAAACATGCTCGACTCCTGTTGCAGATAATGGCTTGCACGCAGTCTAGGGCAGGCCAGCACGGGGAAAAAGTAGGGCCCGGCGTTTTCAGCATGCCAAAAATCCGAATAATCTTGGGTTATAGTGCCGTTTCCCCTACTGCTACGAAGACAAGACATGGACCGCGTACAAGCAATGCAGGTATTCCTCCGCGTGGTCGAGAGCAGGAGTTTTGTGCGCGCGGCGGAGACCCTGGGCCTGCCCGCGTCGTCGGTCACCGGCATCATCAAGCGGCTGGAAAAACATTTGCAGACGCGCCTGCTGAACCGTTCCACGAGAAACCTCAGCCTGACACCGGAAGGCGAACGCTACTTTCACCGTTGCAGAGAGATACTGGACCTGATCGCCGACACCGAAGCGGGCCTGCAAGGTTCCAGCGAGCGCCCGCAGGGACGCTTGCGCGTGGATATGCCTGGCGGCATCGCCCATGCCGTGATCCTGCCGCAGCTGGCGCACTTCCAGCAGCGCTACCCAGACATCTACCTGATGATCGGCGTCAATGACCGCCAGGTGGACTTGATACAGGAAGGCGTCGATTGCGTCATCCGCACCGGCAGCCTGGAAGACTCGACCCTGGTCGCACGCCGCCTGGGCGAGCTGCGCTGGATCACCTGCGCGGCGCCCACCTACCTGGCCGAACACGGTATTCCCGCAACCCTGGAGGATTTGCCGGGACACCGGGCCGTCCACTACTTTTCCAGCACGCCGCGACGGGGCAGCGAGCTGCATTTCATGGACGAGGGCGTCAACGTCGCCGTTCCCCTCCCCGGCACGGTCGCCGTCAACGAGACGGGGCTGTATATCGAGCTGGGCCTGGCCGGCCATGGCTTGATGCAGCTGGCCGAAATTCTGGTGGCCGATCATTTACAGACCGGGGCATTGGTCGAGGTACTGGCCGACAGGCGGCCGGCGCCCGTGCCCGTATCGCTGCTCTACCCCCATCAGCGCTTTCTTTCCCCGGCGATGCGGGCATTCACCGACTGGACGGCCGGGCTGTTCTGAGATGCCCGGAACGCCTCGCGTGCACGCTGTTGAAAATTACGATATGATGATCGTCATGCAGAACTCATCCAAAAAACTGTCGGTGCAAAGCCGCAAGGAAGCCACCCACGAACGCATCGTCGAGGTGGCCACGCGCGCCATCCGCCGCAGCGGCTATGCGGGCACGGGCGTGGCCGACATCATGAAGGAAGCGGGCCTGACGCATGGCGGCTTTTATGCGCACTTCGCCTCGCGCGACGCGCTGCTGGCCGAAGCGGGCGACCGCGCGGGCGCCGAAGCCGTGGCGCTGGCGGCCAGGGTGGCCGCCGCCGCCCCGCCCGGCCAGGCGCTGCAAGCCATGCTGGCCGCGTATCTGTCGCCCGAACACATCGCCGCCATCGAGGTAGGTTGCCCCGTGTCGGCGCTGGGGTCCGAAATGCCGCGCCAGGCGCCCGAGGTGCGGCGCGCCGCCACCATCCATATCAAGGAAATGATCGACCTGTTCGCGCGCCAGTTGCCGAACTGGGGCCAGCCCGAAGCCCACGCGCAAGCGATGGCAACGGTGTGCGCCATGATCGGCACCACCATCCTCGCGCGCGCCGTGGACGAGCCGGCCCTGTCGGACGCGCTGTGCGCGGCCACCCTGGCGCAGTTTCAGACACCAGGCTAGCCGCACCGCCCGTGGCCTTGATCCGTCCCGGGCTTTTTTTGAAACAACAATATGATAATCGTCATATTTTATATCCAACGCTGTCAACTACTGAAAGAACTGTCATGAAAAACAAGAAGATTGCCCTCGTCACCGGCGCCTCGTCCGGCATCGGCGCGGCCACGGCCCGGCGCCTGGCGCAAGCGGGCTACACGGTGTACGGCACCAGCCGCCGCGGCGCACAAGCGGCCGCAGCCGGCCATGCGATGCTGGCGCTCGACGTCACCAGCGATGCGTCCGTCGCTGCCGCCGTGGCAGAGGTAATACAGCGCGAAGGCCGCATCGACCTGCTGGTGAATAACGCCGGTTTCGGCGTGGCCCCGGCCGGCGCCGAGGAAAGCAGCGTGGCGCAGGCGCAAGCCATCTTCGACACGAATTTCTATGGCGTGCTGCGCATGACCCTGGCCGTGCTGCCGCACATGCGAGCCCAGGGCGGCGGGCGCATCCTCAATATCGGCTCCGTCGTGGGCTTTTTGCCCATGCCCTATGGCGCACTGTATTCTGCCACCAAGCACGCGATCGAGGCCTACACTGAATCGCTCGACCATGAAGTGCGCGGCTGGGGCATCCGCGCCAGCGTCATCGAACCGGCTTACACGAAAACCACGTTCGAAGCCAATCTGCTGGCGCCCGATACCCCGCTGTCCGCCTACCGGCAAGTGAGCGCGGCCGTCACAAGCCGCCTGCAAGCGCTGATGGCCGGCGCCGACGACCCGGCCATCGTGGCCGACACCATATTGGCGGCGGCGCAGGCAAACCAGCCGAAATTGCGCTACACGGCCGGGCCGCTGGCGGCGCGCTTGCGCCTGATGCGCCGTTTCATGCCGGCCGCGCTGCTGGACGCCGGCTTGCGCAAGGACCTGCGCCTGGCCTGAGCGCCGGCGCCTTTTCAGTCTTCAGAGAGAACATCATGCAAGCTTTGCAACTCAAACAATACGGCGGCCTCGATTATGCCGCGTTTGCGGAACTGCCCCGCCCCAAGCCCGGCCCCGGCGAATTGCTGGTGCGGGTGCACGCGGTGGGCCTGAACCCCATCGACAACCTGATCCCCAAGGGCGACTTCAAGCCGATCTTGAAAACGCGCTTGCCGGCCACCCTGGGCAGCGACCTGGCCGGCGTGGTCGTGGCCGTCGGCAGCGGCGTCACGCGCTTCACAGTGGGCGACGCCGTGTATGCGAGCATTTTCGACACGCCGCACGGCAGCCTGGCCGAATTTGCCATCGTGCCCGAGCAGGCGGCCGCCCTCAAACCGGCGAATCTCGATTTCGTGCAGGCGGCGTCGATTCCCATGGTGGGCCTGACGGCGTGGCAAGCCATGCATGAACGCATGCAACTGAAGCCGGGCCAGAAAGTGTTCATCCCGGCCGGTTCCGGCGGCATCGGCACGTTTGCCATCCAGCTGGCCAAGCATCTGGGCGCCCGCGTGGGCACCACCACCAGCACGGCGAACGTGGAACTGGTGCGCGGCCTGGGCGCCGATGAGGTCATCGACTACAAGAAACAGCCGTTCGAGGACGTACTGCGCGATTACGACGCCGTGCTGGGCACGGTGCGCGGCGACGGCCTGGAAAAAGCCTTGCACATCGTCAAGCCCGGCAGCCGCGTCGTGTCGCTGGTCGGCCCGCCGGACGCCGCATTTGCCCGCGCGCGCGGCATGAACGTGGTGCTGAAACTCGTGTTTGGTATGCTCAGCCGCAAGATCATCGGCCTGGCGCAGCGGCGCGGCGCCAGCTATGCCTTCCACTTCGTGCGGCCCGACGGCAGCCAGCTGGCGCAGATCGCCGGCCTGATCGAGGCGGGAACCATCCGCCCCGTCATCGACAGTGTGTTTCCTTTTCTTGAGGCGAAACAGGCGCTGGCTTACCTGGCGCAGGGCCGCGCGCGGGGCAAGGTCGTGGTGCAACTGCCCGTGTCCTGACTCACATTTGCCTGAAATGGTGCAGATAGCTGCGGCTGACGGGCAAGGTTTCATCGCTGCCGCGCAAATGCAGCTGCGCCGTTTCATTTACTCCCCGCGTTACCTGGCTGACATACGCCAGGTTGACGATGACGGATCGGTGCGTCTGCACGAAGCGGACCGGGTCCAGTTCTTCGCCCAGTTCCTTGATGCTCTTGCGTATCAGGGCTTCGCCCTCTTCCCATGCCACCAGCGTGTATTTCTCTTCGGCCCGCAGATAACGCACTTGCTCGACGGGAATCAGGCGCACGCTGTTGCCGACCGAGGCCTTGATCCATTGCAACGAGGCGGGCGGCGCGGTGCGGCCGCCCAGACGCAGGGCCAGCTGGTCCAGCACGGCGTCGAACGCGCCGCCATCGGCCAGCGGGCCTGGCAGCTGGCGTTGCAATCGCTGCACCGTGTCGGCCAGGCGCGTCGGATCGACGGGTTTCACCAGATAATCGATGGCACCCTGCTCGAACGCCTGCAATGCGTACTGGTCATACGCCGTGACGAACACGAGTTGCGCGCGGCGCGCCAGCGCGCGCGCCGTGGCGATGCCATCGATGCCCGGCATGCGGATGTCGAGAAAGACAATGTCAGGTTGATGCAGCTCAAACAATTCAAGCGCTTCGGCGCCGTTGCGCGCATCGCCGATCACGGACAAGGCCGGCCACAGGCTGGCCAGGTGGCTGCGCAGGCGCTCGCGCAACAGCGGTTCGTCGTCCACGATCAAGGCGGAAGCTGGTTTCAAACGATGTCTCCGGTAAAGTTAAAGTGCAGTTCGGCGCGCACGCCATGGGGCGCCACTTCATGCAGTTCCAGGCGAGCGCCAACGCCATACACGGCCCGCAGGCGGCTGCGCACGTTTTGCAAGCCCGTGCCTGGCTGCGCTGTCTCGGTCATGCCCACTCCCGTATCGCTGACCCACACGCATGCCGTGCCGCTGGCAACGTCCAGCGCGGCGCCAACGTCGATGCGTCCGCCATCCACACCGGGATCGATGCCGTGGCGCACGGCGTTTTCCACCAGCGTCAGCAGCGCCATCGGCGGAAAGCGCAAGGTAGCCGACTGCGGGATGGTGGCCACGTCGAACTGCAGACGGTCCGGCATGCGCATCTGCATCAGTTCCAGGTAGGCGCGCACCAGCTGCAATTCCTGCCCCAGGGTTGCGGCCTCATCGGCCAAACGCGGCATGGCGGCGCGCAGATAGGCGATCAGCTGGCGCAGCACGGGACCCGCATCGGGCGAACCGGACGCCACCAGCGCCTCGACGTTGGCCAAGGTATTGAACAGGAAGTGCGGCTCGATCTGCGCCTGCAGCAGGCGCAGGCGCGCGTCCAGCAGCTGGCGTTCCAGGGTGTTCTGGGTCAGCTCGATTTGCAGGCGGTCGGCCCGTTCGCGCTCGCGCCGCTCGCTGCGCATGGCCAGCAGGGAAAACAGCAGGCCGAAGATGATGGCCAGCACGACCATGATGACGTGGCCGATGATGTCGGCCGTTTTCGCCATCGGCGTGGAATACTGGCCGGGCCGCGTCGCCAGCAAGAGAAACAGGGCGGCCAGCGGGGCCGTCAACACCACGGCGGTCACCCGCGCGGCGGACAGGGACAACCAGCGCGGCCGCAAGGCGCCGGCCGTCGAATAAGCCAGCAGCAAGGCGGCGCCCAGGAAGCCGATGCGGCCGAACACCGCCGGGTACGCCGTGCCGCTGAACAGATGCAGCAGCCACGACAGCAGCAAGGTAAACACCGTCACGATGAGCGCCTGCCGCGCGGTGGGCAAGATGGGGCTGATGCGGCGGACGGTGGCGGGCGTGGAACTCATGGCGCCACGATACCCGCGATACGCCCGCCGTTCAAGCCCTGAAAACCGCCGTTCGTCGCACGCGCGCCAGCCTTGCCGCCACGTGCAGACCGCCGCTGGCTATCTTGACGGCTGATTAACACTGCCAGGAGACAGCCATGCCATCCGCAACTTCCGCCGCGCACGCCATTCCGGCGCCACGCCAGGCCGCTTCCACGCCATGGGCCGCGAGGGCGCTGTCCGCCTCCGCCCGCTTCTGGTTCCTCGCCACCGTCATCGGCCAGCTGTTCTTTGCCGCCTACATCGTGGCCCTGTATGGCGGTACCGCCGCGCGCGGAAATTTGCCTGGCTGGAACGCCGTCATGTCGCATGGCCACGTGCCCGGCGATGGCGCGGGCAACGTGGCGACCGGCATCCACCTGCTGCTGGCGGCCATCCTCATGCTGGGCGGCGCGCTGCAACTGGTGCCGCAGGTGCGCCGTCATCTACCCGCTTTGCACCGCTGGAACGGCAGGGTCTACCTGTCCGGCGCCGTGCTGGCCGCCTTGTCCGGACTATATATGCTGTGGTGGCGCGGCGCCGTGGGCGATACGACGCAGCACCTGGGCATCAGCCTCAATGCCGTGCTGATCCTCGTCTTTGCGGGCCTGGCCCTGAAGAAGGTGCTGCGGGGCGACATCGCGGCGCACCGGCGCTGGGCGCTGCGCCTGTTCCTGGCCGTCAGCGGCGTGTGGTTTTTCCGCGTGGGGCTGATGTGCTGGCTGGCCGTCAACGGCGGCCCGGCCGGTTTCGATCCCCAGACGTTCACGGGTTCGGCCCTCAGCATTCTCGCCTTTGCCCAGTATTTGCTGCCGCTGGCCGTGCTGGAAGCCTATCTGCGCTGCCGCGATGGCGGCAATGCGATGCTGCGCCTGGGCATGGCGGCCGTGCTGGCGCTGCTGACGGTGGCGATGAGCTTGGGCATCGCCGTGGCCGCGATGGGCATGTGGCTGCCGCGCATGCATGGGTGAAAGGCAGGCAGCCGTTTTGCCGTCTACCAGTAACCTAGCAACTTCCACCACATCGTGCCGACGACGGCAAAGATCAGCAGTTCCACCACGCACATGATAAAGCCGACGCGCCACCAGTTGCCCATCGTCACGAAGCCGCTGCCGAAGATGATGGGCGAAGTACCCGTCGCGTAGTGGGTCAGGGTCATCATGATGGCCGAGCCGGCCGTCATCATCAGCATGAAGGGCACGTGGTATTCGGCCGGGATCAGGTGCAGGCCCACCGTCAGGAAGGCCAGCAGCATGGCGCTGATGTGGGCCGTCGTGCTGGCGAAAAAATAATGCGAGAAGACGAACACCAGCACGAGCACGCCGGCGATCGGCAGCCAGTCCATGCCGCTGGCGACGATGGCCGCCTTCATGCCGGCCGAGAACCAGGCGATCACGCCCGTCTTGTTCAGCTGCTCGGCCATCATGACGAGCGCGCCGAACCACACCAAAGTGTCCCAGGCGCTCTTTTCCGACAGCACATCGTCCCAGTCGATGGTGCCCGTGATGATCAGCACGAACAAGCCGACAAAGGCGACCACCGTCGCATCGAGCGAAAACGCGGGGCCGAACAGCATGGCCGGCACGTTGGCCCAAAGCAATAACAACAGGGCGAAGGTGCCCAGCATGACTTTTTCCGACGGCGACAGCGGGCCCATGCCTTTCAGTTCCGCCTTGGCGTAAGTAACGGCGTCGGGCGTGGCTTTGAGTTCCGGCGGCGACAGCCAGTAGATAATCAGCGGCATCACCAGCAGGCAGACCAGGCCCGGCAGCAGCATGCACAGGGCCCAGGTGGTCCACGTCAGGTGGAAACTCTGGCCGCTGGCCTTGGCCACGAAGTCGACCACCAGCGGGTTGGGTGCCGTGGCCGTGAGGAACATGGCCGACGTGATCGGGTTGGCGTGGTAGTTGACGAGGGCCAGATACGTGCCGACCTTCTTTTCCGTGCCCTTGGCCGGGTCCGAATCGAAGGCGTTGGCGATCGATTTCATGACGGGGTGGACGATGCCGCCGCCGCGCGCCGTGTTACTGGGCGTAAATGGCGCCAGCACCAGTTCGCAAATGGCCAGGCCGTAGCCGATGCCCATGGTGCGCTTGCCCAGCAAGGAAATGAACAGCAGGCCGATGCGGCTGCCCAGCCCTGTCTTTTTCAGGCCGCGCGAAATCAGGATCGCCACGACGATCAGCCAGATCAATGGATTCGAAAAACTGCTGAGCGCATCCGTGATGGCGCCCTTGGACGAAGTCGACGTCACTTGCGACAAGGACACGATAACGATGGCCATCATGGCCATCACGCCGATCGGCATGACTTTCAGGATGATCGCCAGAATCGTGGTAAGGAAAATCGCCACCAGGCCCCAGGCCTTGGGTGTCAAGCCTTCTGGCGCCGGCAGCAAGAGCATGCTCACCAGCAAGGCCGTGCAGATCAGGGCGGGGACGAGACGGAATGGGACGGCTTCCTTGAAATGCAGGAACAGGTCGCGCACTGTTTTATACATCATGATTTCCTTTGCTGGACAGGCATCCTGGCGGGCGGTGGCACCCGCGTGGATTGGTGATAGTTCTTTTTAGCAACATCATACAAGCTCATGCGGCACTACCCTGCTCCGTTACGCCTGCGCCTGCCCGGAAATTCCCGAATCGTTGACTTGAGCGGTATCAGAGCGCCGGCAAATATCGTTGACCAGTGACAATAGGTGACTTTTTTGCTAATTTTTCTCTGTATCTTTCCCTGTAGCTGCCGCCAGATATGCCACCAGGATTGCCAACCTTTCAGGGGAAAACTTGATGAACAGCACGGAACAGTACTCGATACACCCATCCATCGGCATTGCCCGCGTGGGCAACAGTCATGATTCGTTTTATCTGGCGCCGGAATCGATCGGCGGGCTGCCGATCGAAGTCGACAGCAACAACGATCCGCAGCTTGTCGATGGCAAGCCCGTCCACGTTGCCCAATTCAAGGATGCGGCCGGCCGCGTGCGGCGCCAGGCCGCCAGTTTCCGCATCTACAAGTCGGTGGCGGGACGTCCCGGCGAAAAAGTCTTGGTCGACCTGCAAGACCCGAGCATTGCCAAGATCGAATGGACAGTGCACGTGGCAAACAAGAAGGCAGCGTGGTGGAACTTCATACCCCTGCTGGGCGACCTGATGTTCGGCCCCTACAACAGCTATGAAACCTGGGAAAATACGCCCCCCGCCTGGAAGCTGACGCCCACGTCCTGGACCAATCTGCGCAATGACAACGTCAAGGGAGATGCGGACCGGCAAAAACTGATCGTCGATCCGGGACCGCGCACACTCGATGCGCCGCTGGGCAAGGCCCATTTCGACAAGGATGGCGCCGGTTCCTATGCGCACGTGTCCTTCCCCGATCCGCATGCCATCACGCAAGGCTATCCGGTGCGCACGCTCGGTGAAATGCGCACGGATTCGCGCGGCAACCTGCTGGTGATCGGCGCCTATGGCCGCGCCGGCGGCTCCGAAAGCATCACGGGCTTTGGCGGCGGCGACACGTGGAATGACGACGTGGGCGACGGCCCCGTCAGCGCGACCATCCATTTCACGGATGGCAGCCCGTCCGTGGAACTGAAAGCCTGGGTCGTCATCGGCTCGCCGAAGTTCGCGCCCGAGCTGGTGAACATTTCCACCTGGGATGACGTCGTGGCCGACATGGCCATCAAATACAAGAACGCGCTGCCCGAGGCCTACGACACGGCCCGCTGGAGCGGCAGCGATGGCTGGAATCCCGATTATGTCGTCAATTACGCGCAGGACATTCAGCCCTTCCTTGCCAGGATAGGCGATTATCAATGGGTGGCGACGGTGCCGTCGATGACGGCCTTCATCCGCCCCAACTTCGACGTGGCCGATGCGTCGGAAGCGAACCGGCCGCAGCGCGAAAAATTCTTCAGCTATTTCAGGAAACCGTCGGCCATCCGCCCCGGCACGGAGGAACAGGCGCCCGGATTCACTGGTGGCCAGGGCGGCCAATTGTTCAGCGAAGCCAGCACGGAGAACCCCGCCGCGGGCATTCCTCTCGTGCCCTTGAATTCGGGCAGCAACTCCGTGCGCAACAACGTCATCAGCAAGTTTTCCGTGCTGACCGATACGCAATACTTTGCCTTGCAGCAGTGGGCAGCCGGCAAATTCGCCGCCAACGCGCCGGGCCTGGCCTTGCCCGGCATTGACCCGCTCGATCAGGCGGGCATCGGCAATTGCGTGGGCGAACCCATGTGCCCGGGCATCGAAGTGACGTGGAGCGTGCGCAATCCCATCATCTACGCGAAACCGTACGCCATTCTGCACCGCGTGGATGCCGACTACGCAAAAAACGGCCTGTCGCCGGGCCGCGACGAGTGCGCACCGCTGGACTGGAACGATCCGACCGTCGGCACCGGCTGCGAACCGGGCGACCTGACCAAGCGCATGGCCATCCCGTGGCAGGCCGACTTCTATGACTGCTCCGTGCAGATGATCAACTTCGACAATCCGGACCTGGTCAAGAATCCCGACACGCTCATCCCCGTGCCGCCCACCTACTACGCCTACTGGTGGCCGCCGCAAAGCCCGTGGAACGTGATCAACGGCGCCACCACCAAGGAAGAACAGGCGCTTGCCGGCGTGCCGGCCGGCATGCAAGTGATGTACAGCCGCGGCATGAACAGTTTTTCGCAAATGATCAGCTCCTGGCATTACCTGGGCTTCATCGTGAACCAGAACCAGGATGCCGAGTCGGGCCGCCAGTACCCGTATTTTGTCGAGAAGGAGCGCAATCACGCCAAGTTCGTGGCCGCCAGCGTCGGGGTCGGCAACGCCAGCAGCTTCATCACGGGCGACGATTCCAATTACTTGCCCGCCTGGTTCCTCAAGGATGAAGATCCGCAGACGGCGCCCGAAAAGGCATCGCAGCTGTTTGCCAGCGGCGGCGCGCAAGTGGCCGTGCATGACACGCCGAAGAAAATCCAGCCTGCCAACCGGCGCCGGTTTTCCCATTGAGTGTCACGCCAAGCACGTCGTCATCGCGCGACTACGACGTCGTCATTGTCGGCGGCGGTGCCGCCGGCACTGCCGCCGCCCTGACCCTGGCCCGCTACACGGGCTTGCGCATCGCCTTGCTGGAAAAGCAGCTGTTCGACGATTACCGGGCTGGCGAAACGGTATCGTCGTCCATCTTTTCGATGCTGGACTTCCTCGGCGTGGGCCGCGACCTGCTGGACGGCGCCCAGCTGCCCGCGTTTTCCCACGCGGCCGCGTGGGGCAGCGCGGAGCTGATGTCGCGCGACGCCATCTTCAGCAGCCACGGCCACGGCTTGCACCTGGACCGCCGGCAATATGACGCCATCCTGCTCGAACAGGCGCGGCTGGCGGGCGTGGAGCTGTTGCGCCCGGCGCAGCTTGTGCGGCTCGAACATGGCGAGCCGTGGCGTCTGCGCGTGGCGAGCGAGGGGCAGAAAACGGACCTGACGGCCCGCTACCTGATCGATTGCAGCGGCAAGCAGGCGGCCATCGTGCGCCAGCGCAAGCGTCCCATCCACACGGAAGACTCGCTGGTGGCGCTGTATGCCTATTATCAGCTGGAAGAGCCGCAATTCCTGCCGCACCGCACCCTGGTGGAAACGACGGAACATGGCTGGTATTACGCGGCGCCCCTGCCCGGCGAGCGCGTGGCGCTGGCCTTCATCACGGATGCCGACATCCTCAAGCGCCTGCGGCTGAAGGAGCCGGCGCCCTGGCGCGAGGCCGGCGCGGACACCTCCCACGTGCGCGATATCGTGGCGCGCCTGCCCGCGCCAAGCGCCCTGCGCCACTACGCCATCCACAGCCGCGTGGCGTCGCTGCCGGCCGATGAAAACTGGACGGCGGCGGGCGACGCGGCCGCCTGCTTCGACCCGATCTCCTCGCTGGGCATCGGCCAGGCCATGGCGTCGGGCATTCATGCCGCGCGGGTGGCGGAAGCCTTCCTGTCTGGCGACCGGGGCATGGCGGCGGGCTACCGGCGCAGCGTCTTCGCCGCGTTTGAAACCTATCTGCAGATGCGGCGCGGCTTCTACGGCGCCGAGCAGCGCTGGCGCGATGCGCCGTTCTGGCAGCGCCGGGCCGCGTCTTGACGCGCCCTGCAAAAAACTGAGCCAGGTCAAGAGAGCGTATGTCCGCGGCCCGTTTCCGGGCCAATTCCAGCCCCGCCTTGCCATTCGCACTATAATGTTGGCACCGTGTGCGGCAGCATTGGCGGCGATAGACGGTAACAATTTCGTGTGGAGGCCGGTACAATAGCGTCTGGGCCTACACAGGGTTTCACTTTTGCCAGCAGTTGCCAGCAACTAACCATTTTTTTGACCAGCCAACAAATACTATGAGTTCGATGAATGAAGAGCGCGTTTTAAGCGTGCACCACTGGACGGATACCCTGTTCTCCTTTACCACCACGCGCGACCCGTCGCTGCGTTTCTCGAATGGCCATTTCACCATGATCGGCCTGCGCGTCGACGGCAAGCCATTGCTGCGCGCCTACAGTATCGCCAGCGCCAATTACGAAGACCACCTGGAATTTTTCAGCATCAAGGTGCCGGGCGGTCCATTGACGTCGCGTTTGCAGCACTTGCAAGTGGGCGACACCGTCATCGTCGGCCGCAAGCCGACGGGCACGCTGGTGTCCGACTACCTGCTGCCAGGCAAGCGCCTGTACATGCTGTCGACGGGCACGGGCCTGGCGCCTTTCCTCAGCATCGTGCGCGATCCGGACATCTACGAGCGTTTCGACCAGCTGATCCTCGTGCACGGCGTGCGCCAGGTCGATGAACTGGCTTACCACGACTTGCTGGAAGAGCATTTGCCGAAGCATGAGTTCCTGGGCGAAATGGTCAGCGACAAGCTGCGCTACTACCCGACCGTGACGCGCGAAGACTTCCGCAACATGGGCCGCATCACGGAACTGATCGAAAACGGCAAGCTGGCCGAAGACCTGGGCGTACCGGCATTGAACCCGGCCGAAGACCGCGTGATGATCTGCGGCAGCTCGGAGATGCTGCGCGACCTGAAGGAAATGCTGGAAGCGCGCGGCTTCAAGGAAGGCAATACCTCGACGCCTGGCGACTTCGTTGTCGAGCGCGCGTTCGCCGAGAAGTAATCCGCAGCAAATCCGTCGCAAATACAGGGGCCCGGCCCCGCCGCTTCCCGCGGCGGCGCCGGGCCTTTTTATTGGCGGCCGCGCTGGTAGCGCAAGCC
>NZ_LNCE01000097.1:0-1729 GCF_001445815.1 Janthinobacterium sp. Ant5-2-1
ACGACTACGCCGCCAAGTACGAAGAGTACGGCGACGACTTCACCGCCTTCATGGGCGCCGAAGGTATCCGTGAACTGCTGCGCTCGATCGACATCCACCGCGATGCCGAAACCCTGCGCGTGGAACTGAAGGAATCGAAATCCGAAGCCAAGATCAAGAAATACGCCAAGCGCCTGAAAGTGCTGGAAGCATTCCAACGTTCGGGCATCAAGCCTGACTGGATGATCATGGAAGTGCTGCCAGTGCTGCCGCCGGAACTGCGTCCGCTGGTACCACTGGATGGTGGCCGTTTCGCGACCTCGGATCTGAACGATCTGTATCGCCGCGTCATCAACCGTAACAACCGTCTGAAACGCCTGATGGAGCTGCGCGCTCCAGAGATCATCACGCGCAACGAAAAGCGCATGCTGCAAGAAGCAGTCGATTCGCTGCTGGACAACGGCCGTCGCGGCAAAGCGATGACCGGCGCCAACAAGCGTCCGCTGAAGTCCTTGGCCGAGATGATCAAGGGCAAGGGCGGCCGTTTCCGTCAAAACTTGCTGGGCAAACGCGTCGATTACTCCGGTCGTTCGGTCATCGTCGTGGGTCCGCAATTGAAACTGCATCAGTGCGGCTTGCCGAAACTGATGGCGCTGGAACTGTTCAAACCATTCATTTTCAATAAACTGGAACTGATGGGTCTGGCTACCACGATCAAGGCCGCGAAAAAGCTGGTCGAGATTCAAGAGCCGGTCGTGTGGGACATCCTGGAAGACGTGATCCGTGAACATCCGATCATGTTGAACCGCGCACCGACGTTGCACCGTCTGGGTATCCAGGCGTTCGAGCCAGTCCTGATTGAAGGCAAGGCCATCCAGTTGCACCCGCTCGTCTGCGCCGCATTCAACGCCGACTTTGACGGTGACCAAATGGCGGTCCACGTTCCTCTGTCGATCGAAGCGCAGATGGAAGCACGCACTTTGATGCTGGCATCGAACAACATCCTGTTCCCATCGAACGGCGAACCATCGATCGTTCCTTCCCAGGATATCGTGTTGGGTCTGTACTACGCGACCCGCGAAGCGATCAATGCGAAGAACGAAGGGATGATGTTCCCTGACGTGTCGGAAGTAATCCGCGCCTACGACAACAAGGAAGTCGAACTGACGACCCGCGTCACCGTGCGTATTACCGAATACCCGAAAAACGCCGAAACGGGCGAATTCGAAAAAACGGTAACGCGTTACGAAACGACGATCGGCCGTGCGATCCTGTCGGAAATTCTGCCTAAAGGCCTGCCGTTCTCCGTACTGAACCGCGCGCTGAAAAAGAAAGAAATTTCCAAGCTGATCAACACGTCGTTCCGCAAGTGCGGCCTGCGCGCCACCGTGGTGTTCGCAGACAAACTGATGCAATCGGGTTTCCGCCTGGCGACACGCGCCGGTATCTCGATCTGCGTCGACGACATGCTGGTACCGCCGCAAAAAGTCACCTTGATCGCGACGGCCGAATCGGAAGTCAAGCAGATCGAACAGCAATACGCCTCGGGTCTCGTGACCGCCGGCGAGCGTTACAACAAGGTAGTCGATATCTGGGGCAAAACCTCGGATGAAGTCGGCAAGGCCATGATGGACCAGCTCAAAGTCGAAGACGTGATCCGCCGCGACGGCACCAAGTCGACGCAAGAATCGTTCAACGCCATTTACATGATGGCCGACTCCGGCGCGCGCGGTTCCGCAGCCCAGATTCG
>NZ_LNCE01000098.1:0-9061 GCF_001445815.1 Janthinobacterium sp. Ant5-2-1
CCGGGGCGCCGCAGGCCAAGCCGCACGCGCTGCCGCACCGCGGCGGGGGCGGCTTGGCGGGCATCGTCAATATCGGCGGCAAGCTGTATCCGTGCATGTCGCTGGCCAGTTTGCTGGGCATCGACGAACAGGGAGCGCCGCCAGCCAAGGGCCGCCACACGTTTGCGCGCCTGCTGCTGATGCGCTGGGAAGAGCAGGCCTACGCCCTGCCCGTGGCCGACCTGCACGGCATCGTGCGCTACGCGTCGGGTGCCGTGCAGGCGCCGGCGGCCACCATCAACAAGGGCCTGTCGCGCTTTCTGTCGGGCGTGATCACCGAGGGCGACATGCGCATCGGCTGCCTCGACACGGCGCTGATCGGCTTCCAACTTGCGAGACTATTACGATGAGCCAGGACCAGCACGGCGACCTGAGTGCCTTTTCCATGCTGGACCTGTTCCGCATGGAAGCGGACAGCCAGACCCAGATTCTCACCGACGGCTTGCTGGCCATGGAGCGCCATGCGGGCGACGCGGCCGCCGTCGAGGCGATGATGCGCGCGGCGCACTCGATCAAGGGCGCCGCCGCCATCGTCGGCCTGCAAGTGGTGGTGCAGCTGGCGCACGGCATGGAAGACAGCTTTGTCGCCGCCCAGCACGGCAGATTGAAACTCACGCCGGAGCGGGTCGACGTGCTGCTGTCGGGCGTCGACCTGATCGTGCAGCTGTCGCGCCTGGACGACGCGGGCGCCGAAGCGTGGCTGGCCGCCAATGCGACGCAGATCGACCAGACCCTGAATGCCATCGCCGGTATCGCCGACCTGCCCGAATTGCCGGCCCTGCCCTCGGCGCCCGCGCCCGTGCCTGCGCCGGCTCCGGTGCGGGAAGCGTCCGAGCCGCAAGTTCCCGTCGCCAGCGGCCTGGCGGGGGATGAACCGGAAGCGGCCGCTCCCGCGCCGCGTACGGCGACCAGTACAGGTGCGCCAGCCAAGGCCCAGGCGCAAAACTTCGACAAACTGCTGTCGCTGGCCAGCGAATCGCGCATCAATGCGCACCAGATGCACCCGTTCGTCGGCGCCCTGCAGCGCTTCAAGCGCAACCAGAGCAGCCTGTTTTCCGCCATCGAGCACCTGCACGAAGCCATTGCCCGCTCGGCCGACCCGGGCCTGATGGAAAAGTCCTTGCTGGCGCTGCAAAAGACGCAGCCCCTGAAGCAGTTCATGCTCGAGCACATCGCCGACATCGAAACCTATGAACGGCGCTTGCTGGCTGTCTCGCAAGGCATGGTTGACGAAGTGCTGGCCCTGCGCATGCGCCCGTTCCGCGACGGCATCCACGCATTCCCGCGCATGGTGCGCGACCTGGCGCGCAGCCTGGGCAAGGAAGTGCAGCTGGAGATCGAAGGCGAAGATACCCTGGTCGACCGCGACATCCTGGCGAAGATCGAAAGCCCGCTGAACCACATGCTTCGGAATGCCATCGACCATGGCATGGAAGGCCCGTACGAGCGCATCGACGCGGGCAAGGAAGCGCTGGGCACGATACGCATGGAGGCGCGCCACCGCGCCGGCATGCTGAGCATCGAGATCAGCGACGATGGACGCGGCGTCGACCTGGAAAAAATCCGCCAGTCCGTCATCGAGCGCAAGATGGCCAGCCCCGCCATGGCCGCGGCGCTGTCGCCGGGCGAGCTGCTGGAATTCCTGTTCCTGCCCGCCTTCAGTCTGAAAGCGACGGCCAATCAATTGTCCGGACGCGGCGTGGGCCTCGACATCGTGCATGAGACGATACGCCAGCAAAACGGCACCGTGCGCCTGGAGTCGGAACCGGGCCGCGGTTTCCGCGCCCTGATCACCCTGCCGCTGACGCAGTCGATCGTGCGCGCGCTGGTGGTCGACGTGCACGGCGAAGCCTACGCCATCCCCATCGTCAAGGTGGAAAGCGTGGTGCGCGTGCCGCAGGCGGCCATCCATACCCTGGAAAACAAGCAGTTCTTTGAACTCAAGGGCGAGCATCTGGGCCTGGTGTCGGCGGCGCAGGTGCTGGAGCTGGGCGAGGCGGCCAGCCAGGCCGACGATTTGCCCGTGGTGGTGATCGGGCGCGGCAAGCAAAGCTATGCGCTGGTGGTCGACGCCATCCGCGGCGAGCAAAGCCTGGCCGTGCAAGCCATCGACCCGATCTTCGGCAAGATGCGCGACATTTCCGCCGCCGCCCTGCTCGACGACGGCGAACCTGTGCTGATCCTCGACGTGCCCGATTTGCTGCTGTCGATCGACAAGCTGCTGCACGAGGGCGGCCTGCACCAGCTGGCGCAGGCGGGCCACGCGCAGCAGCGCCGCGCCAAGCGCATCCTCGTCGTCGACGATTCGCTGACGGTGCGCGAGATGGAGCGCAAGCTGCTGCTGGCGCGCGGCTTCGAGGTCGACGTGGCCATCGACGGCATCGACGGCTGGAACGTCGTGCGCAGCGGAGAATATGATCTGGTGATCACCGACGTGGACATGCCGCGCATGGATGGCATCGAACTCGTTTCGCTGATCAAGAAGGACCTGCACCTGCACAAGCTGCCGGTGATGATCGTGTCGTACAAGGACCGTCCGGAAGACCGCGCGCGCGGCCTGTCCGCCGGCGCCGACTATTATTTGACCAAAGGCAGCTTCCACGACGAGACCTTGCTCGACGCGGTGGCCGACCTGATAGGAGATGCCCGCTTATGAGCTGTCATTCATGAAAATTGCCATTGCCAACGATGTCGCCATGGCCGCCGAGGCCCTGCGCCGGGTGGTCGCCAGTACGCAGGAACACCAGGTGCTGTGGATCGCCCGCACGGGACTCGAAGCCGTGCGCATGTGCGAGGGCAACCGTCCCGACCTGATCCTGATGGACCTGAACATGCCGGAGATGGATGGCGTGGAAGCGACGCGCCTGATCATGGAGCAAAGCCCTTGCGCCATCCTGGTCGTCACGGGCCGCCCGCAAGACAATGTCAACCAGGTCTTCCGCGCCTTGGGCGCCGGCGCGCTCGACGTCACAGCCACGCCCGTGCTGCAGGGGGAAGTGGGCGGCGACAGCGAGCTGCTGGCCAAGATCAAGACCATCGGCAAGCTGATACGCCACAGCGCCGAACCACCGCCGCCGCGCCAGGCGCCAGCCAATGGCGGCGATCGGGGCGACGGCCAGGTCAGTACCCTGGTGGCCATCGGCGCCTCAACGGGCGGACCGTCAGCCGTGGCCAAGGTGTTGTCAGGCTGGACGGCGCCGCCCGGCTGCGCCATCGTCGTGGTGCAGCACATCGATGAAACCTTTGCCTCGCACTTCGCCAAATGGCTCGATGACCAGCTCAGCATGCCCGTGCGCGTGATCGCCGAAGGCGACGAACTGGTGTCGGGCACGGTACTGATTGCCAAGACCAACGATCACCTGCTGCTAGATCAAAATTATCGTTTGGGTTACGATGCAGCACCACGCGACTATGTTTACCGCCCGTCCGTCGATGTCTTTTTCAATTGCGTGGCACAGCACTGGCGCGGCGACGCCATCGGTGTATTGCTCACAGGCATGGGGCGCGACGGTGGCGATGGCTTGCTGGCCATGCGCCGCGCGGGCAAGACGACGATTGCGCAAGACCAGGCCAGCAGTGCCGTGTACGGCATGCCGCGCGCGGCAGCCGAACTCGATGCGGCGCAGCAAATCCTGCCATTGGATAGAATAGGCGCCAGCCTGCGCAGCCGCCTGGGCGCCAAGCTCAACAATGGGTGGGAGCCCTCCCCTAACATCTGAAAAGAATGCAATGCCAGAATTCTCCTCCAGCTTCACCCAGCATGAGCCCGCATTGACCGAATTCAAGGTCAGCGTGCTGCTGGTGGACGACCAGTTGATCATTGCCGAGGCAGTCCGGCGCATGCTCAGCGACCAGCAGGATATCGAATTTCATTACGTGACCGACGCCACGCAGGCGCTGGACACGGCACTGCGTTTGCAACCGACCGTCATCCTGCAAGACCTGGTGATGCCGGGCATCGACGGCTTCGCCTTGATCAAGCTGTACCGCGAAAACGAGGCGCTCGCGCACGTGCCCGTGATCGTGATGTCGGCCAAGGACGACCCGAAACTGAAGGCCCACAGCTTTGCCGTCGGCGCCAACGATTATGTGGTGAAACTGCCGGACCGCCTGGAACTGCTGGCGCGCATACGCTACCATTCCAGTGCGCACATCAGCCGCTTGCAGCGCGACCAGGCTTTTCGTTTCCTGCGCGAAAGCCAAAAGAACCTGGCGGACGCGAATATTGAATTACAGAAACTGGCCGCCCTCGATGGCTTGACGGGCATCGCCAACCGGCGTCGCTTCGATGAAACCCTGCAATTCGAATGGCAGCGGGGCCAGCGCGACAAGACGCCGCTGAGCCTGCTGTTCTGCGATATCGACCATTTTAAAAGCTATAACGACCACTTTGGCCACCTGGCGGGCGACCTGGGCCTGAAAAAGGTCGCCGCCGTGCTGACGGAACATTTGAAACGCCCGGCCGACCTGGCCGCCCGTTACGGTGGCGAAGAGTTCGCCCTGATCCTGCCGGAAACGGAAGCGGCCGGCGCGCTGATGATCGCCGAAGCATGCCGGCGCCATCTGGAAGGCTTGCAAATCGAGAACCCGGCGGCAAGCAAGGGCATCGTCACCATCTCGATCGGCGTGGCCACCGTCGTGCCGTCGCCGGAATCGACGATCGAGCAACTGATCAACCGCGCCGACCAGGCCCTGTACGCAGCCAAGCGCGGCGGACGCAATAGCGTGCTGAGCGCCAATGACGTCCGCGACTGATTTTTAACAGCAAGGAAAGTGAAGCATGAGCACACAACTGGACAATGTCAGCGTCGTCAAGAAGTCGAATATTTACTTTGACGGCAAATGCGTCTCGCACAACGTCATCCTGGCCGATGGCACGAAGAAAAGCGTCGGTGTGATTTTCGCCTCATCGTTGCGCTTCAACACGGGCGCGCCGGAAATCATGGAAATCGTCGGCGGCTTGTGCAAGGTACGCCTGGCTGACGCGACAGAATGGAACAGCTATGGCGCGGGCCAGGAATTCAGTATCCCGGGCAATAGCTATTTTGATATTGAAACCGTCGAGACCGTGGATTACGTCTGCCACTTCGGTTAATTAGACGAACACAGGCTCGGGCGACAGGCGCACGCCATATTTCGCCTCTACATCATCCTGTATCGCTTCCGCCAGCCGGGTAATGTCCGCGCCACGAGCGCCGCCATTATTCACCAGAACCAGCGCCTGCTTGGGATACACTCCCGCGGGCCCCAGGTTTTTCCCCTTCCAGCCACACTGATCGATCAACCAGCCGGCCGCCAGCTTTTCCGTGCCATCGGGCTGCGCATGGTGCATCAAGGCAGGAAAACGTTCCAGCAAGGCAGCACACTGTTCACGCGACACCACGGGATTCTTGAAGAAACTGCCCGCATTGCCGATCAAGGCCGGGTCCGGCAATTTGCGCCGGCGGATCGCCATCACCGTGTCGGCCACCTGTTGCGGCGTCGGCTCGGCAAGATTACGCTCGGCCACGGCCTGCGCCAGTTCCGCATAGCGCAAGTTCGGCTGCCATTCGGCCGGCAAGGCAAACGTCACTTCCAGCACGATCAGTTCGCGTCCGTCCGACTGTTTGAAGATGCTGTCGCGGTAGGCGAAGCGGCAAGCATCGCGGTCCATGTCGAAAACGATGCCGCTGGCGCTATGCATGACGCTCACGCTATGCAGATAATCCTTGATTTCCACGCCATACGCGCCGATATTCTGGATAGGCGCGGCGCCTACCGTGCCCGGGATCAGTGACAGGTTTTCCAGTCCGCCCACGCCTTGCGCCAGGGTCCACTGCACGAAATCGTGCCAGTTTTCGCCGGCCGCGGCCGTGACGAGTATGGTCTCGAAGTCCGCCTGCGCCAGGCGCATGCCGCGCGTGGCCATGTGCAGCACGGCGCCGGGAAAGTCGCCCGTGAGCACGATGTTGCTGCCGCCGCCCAGTATCAGGCGCGGCATGGCGGACAAGGCGGGGTCTTGCAACGCCGCGTGCAATTCGGCCTGCGAAGTGATGCGTACGTAGGCGGCCGCGTTGGCCGTGATGCCGAAGGTATTCAGGCGCTGGAGGGAGTAATTGTGTTCGATGGTGAGCTCTGCAGACATGGGATAGCGATTATTTTGCTCGATTATAGAGTGAAACCGACAAAAAACCAGCGCAAGACAAGGGCAGGCCGTCCGTTGTCCGTTAAAATGTCGCATCTTTAACGGGGCTGTGCCATTTTGCAAAGAATGCGCGCGCCCGGCGCGCCAGCAGCGCGCTCGCTCTAACACGAAAGGAACAGACCATGCCGTCATTTGATGTAGTCTCCGAAGCCGATATGATCGAAGTCAAGAATGCCGTCGAGCAATCCAACAAGGAAATCACGACGCGCTTCGACTTCAAGGGCAGCGACGCCCGCGTCGAACACAAGGAAAACGAATTGACCGCGTTTGCGGATTCGGAATTCCAGCTCAGCCAGGTGCGCGACGTACTGACCAACAAATTGACCAAACGCAAGGTCGATGTGCGCTTCCTCGACGAAGGCGACATCAAGAAGATCGGCGGCGACAAGGTCAAGCAGATCATCAAGATCAAGAATGGCATCGAATCGGATGATGCGAAGAAAATCGTGCGCGTCATCAAGGACAGCAAGATGAAAGTGCAAGCGAGCATCCAGGGCGAAGCCGTACGCGTCACGGGCGCCAAACGCGACGACCTGCAAGCGGCCATGGCCATGCTGCGCAAGGACGTACCCGACATGCCGCTGGAATTTAACAATTTCCGCGATTAATTTCGATCAAGCGCACGCTGCGGCCTGCGCTTGCACCGGCATGGCGGCAAGCTGCCTCGGAGCGCTTGCCCGCTTGGGGTAGAATTGAAGCTGCGCACAGCTACATGCGCCCGCGCGCCTGACCGGCGGCGGGCTTGACCGTACATCTGGCTCAGTGATAACCACGGTAGTCTAAGGATAGCAATGAAACGTGTTGATGATTTCCGCCTGCGATTTGGCAAAAAAGAATATGTGCCCATCATGATAGGCGGAATGGGTGTGGATATTTCCACGTCGGAGCTGGCCCTGGAAGCGGCCCGGCTGAACGGTATCGGCCATATCTCCGATGCCATGGTGGAAGACGTGTCGGATCGCCGTTTCGACACCACCTTCGTCAAAGACAAGACGAAACTGTACAAGTTCAACATCAATAACAGCGACAAGGCCGTGGTGCAGTTCGACCTGGGCCGTCTGGCGGAAGCGCAGCGTCTGCATATCGGCCGCACCATGGAAGCAAAAAAAGGCGATGGCTTGATCTTCGTCAATTGCATGGAAAAGCTGACCATGAACGGCCCCCGCGAAACCTTGCGCGTGCGCCTGAACGCGGCGCTGGACGCCGGCATCGACGGCATTACCCTGTCCGCCGGCTTGCACTTCGGCTCGTTTGCCCTGATGGCCGACCATCCGCGTTTCCGCGATGCCAAGCTGGGCATCATCGTCTCGTCCGTGCGCGCCTTGCAGATTTTCCTGCGCAAGAATGCCAAGCTGGACCGCTTGCCTGACTTCATCATCGTCGAGGGGCCATTGGCCGGCGGCCACCTGGGTTTTGGCATGGACTGGGCCAATTACGACCTGCACACGATCACGGCGGAACTGCTGGCCTACCTGAAGGCCGAGCAGCTGGATATCCCGCTGATCGCCGCTGGCGGCATCTTCACGGGCAGCGACGCCGTTTCCTTCCTGGAAGCGGGCGCGGCTGGCGTGCAAGTGGCGACGCGCTTTACCGTCACCAAGGAATGCGGCTTGCCAAACAAGGTCAAGCAGGAGTACTACAAGGCCTCGGAAGAAGACATCATCGTCAATGGCGTCTCGCCGACGGGCTACCCGATGCGCATGCTGAAGAACACGCCCGCCATCGGCGCCGGCATCCGTCCAGGCTGCGAATCGTATGGCTACCTGCTCGACGCGACGGGCAACTGCGCGTACATCAACTCGTACAACCGCGAAGTGGCAGCCCATCCGGAACAAAAAACCGTCGTCGTGATGGACAAGACCTGCCTGTGCACGCACATGCGCAACTTCAACTGCTGGACCTGCGGCCATTACACGTATCGCCTGAAGGACACCACGCACAAGCTGGAGAATGGCGAATACCAGATCCTGACGGCCGAACACGTCTTCAAGGATTACCAGTTCAGCGTCGACAACCAGATTGCCCTGCCGGAAAAAGAAATCCTGGTAGCAAGCTGAACCTTGTCAGCCTGACATAAAAATGGCGCAGCCTGCGAAGGTTGCGCCATTTTTTTATACGGGGAGCATATCCCGCAATGCCCGTTCGATCGCGTCGAACTTGGGCCGCCGCAATATTTCTTCCTGCAGGCAAGCATCCATCATGGCCTCCAAGGCGGGCAAGGACGTCGCGCAGTGCGCGATCAACTCGCCCAGCAGCACGCCAAAAGCGCGCGCCTCTATACCCTGCAGCAAGTCTCCTTGCGGCGAGCCGGGCGCAAACATGGAAGCGGCGCCAAAGTCGCCCAGCAGGCAGGCGCCAGCGTCCGCATGCAGGATGTTGTGCGCATACAAGTCGCCATGCACGATGCCGTGCGCATGCAGCTGCCACACGGCCGAGGCGATGCCGTGGGCAATGGCCAGCGCTTGCGGTGCCTCAAAGCATTCGCCATCGGCATACACGTCGCGCGTGCACGATGCCAGGCTCGGCGGCCCTGCCAGGTTGCGGAAAGCAGCGTCGATGAGCGGCATGACAAGCCCCAGCGCCCCTTGCGGATGCGCATCGAGCGTCCCGAGGATGGGGATCAGGCTCACGTGCGCACCGGCGCCGACGCAGGCGGCCATCTCGCTGCGCGGCAAGCCGTCGCTGGTCATGGCCCCCTTGAATACTTTGACGGCAACATCATCGACGCCATCGAGGCGGGCACGGTAAATCACGCCTGATGCGCCCTCCCCCAGCTGCTGCGCCAGCTCCAGGCGCTGCCATGCCACGCCCGCCACAGCTGTACCGGCCAGAGCGGCC
>NZ_LNCE01000099.1:0-6068 GCF_001445815.1 Janthinobacterium sp. Ant5-2-1
AGGACGCCGGCGCAACAGGGATGCTACTGCGCGATTACTCGGCTGCAGGCTCGGCGCCGCAGCATTTCTTGAACTTCTTGCCGCTGCCGCAAGGGCAGTCGTCGTTGCGGCCCACTTTCGGCTCTTCGCGCTTCATGGTTTGCACGGGTGCCTTGCGGCGCGGGACCCAGAAACGGTGGATGGCCGGCAGGTTCGCTTCCAGTTCCTGCGCCAGCTTGTGCGCCTTGACCGGGTCTTCCACCAGTTTCAGCTCTTCTTCCTTGATTTCGTCGGCGCCCAGCAGGTAGATCGGCTGCATCAGCTCGGCCACTTCGGAGTCCCAGATTTCATTCCACGAGCCTGGGCGCAGTTCCATGCCGTCCCAGAAGCCCCAGCACCAGGCTTCGGCGTCGATCAGGGTCTGGCCTTCGTAGTCGTGTTCGACGAACAGGGCTTCGAATTCCTTCGGCGCCACTTCGAACGTCACCAGCACTTCGTTCATGAAGCGCATGATCAGGTTGACGATGCGCTCTTCTTCCTTGCTGTTCTTGAACTTCGGCGCGTCGTTGACATCTTCGCCCCACACGCGCGGCAACCATTCGGCCGGCATGATCGGTTCCGGGCCGATGGCGACGGCCGTCAGATAGCCGTGCAGCATATCCATGGTCATCGCGTCTTCGGAGCAGCGCTCCGACAACAGGAATTGGTCTAATTCGTCGAATTCTTTTTCTGATAATGGCTGTTCGAGTTGCATGGCTTGCTCTTTGATTGAATGTAAGGCGCCAGTATACGCCTTGCTGCGGCTTGTCGCCGAAGTGTTTGCACCGGCGGCCCGCGCGCGCCTTACAATGTCGCTTATGCACAATGAAAACCAGCCGCACGAGGACGACCGGCCCGTCCATCCCTTTTCCGCCCTGAGCCCCGATTGCGTGCTCGACGCCCTCGATAGCGTGGGACTGCGCGGCGATGGCCGCCTGCTGGCCCTGAACAGCTATGAAAACCGCGTCTACCAGGTGGGCATCGAAGACAGCGCGCCGCTGGTCGCCAAGTTTTACCGTCCCGCGCGCTGGAGCGATACGGCCATCCTGGAAGAACATGCGTTCGTGTCCGAACTGGTCGAGCGCGAAATCCAGGTGGTGCCGGCGCTGGAAATCAACGGCAGCACCCTGCACCAGTACCAGGGCTTCCGCTTTGCCGTCTTCCCCCGCCACGGCGGCCGCGCGCCGGAGCTGGACGACCCTGCCACGCTGGAATGGATAGGGCGCTTCATCGGCCGCATCCACGCCGTCGGTGCGCTGTCGACCTACAAGGAACGGCCGGCGCTCGATCACCAGACGTTTGGCGTCGAGCCGCGCGAGTTCTTGCTGGAAGGAAATTTCCTGCCGCCCGAACTGTTGGCCGCCTATTCCAGCGTGGCGCAGCAGGCGCTCGATGGCGTCAAGCGCTGCTATGACCGCGCGGGCGACGTGGCCATGCTGCGCACGCACGGCGACTGCCATGGCGGCAACGTGCTGTGGACGGACGCCGGCCCCCATTTCGTCGATTTCGACGATAGCCGCATGGGACCGGCGATCCAGGACCTGTGGATGATGCTGTCGGGCGAGCGGGGCGACCAAGTGCGCCAGATGAGCGACATCCTGGCCGGCTACGAAGACTTTTGCGATTTCGACCCGCGCCAGCTGTACCTGGTCGAAGCGCTGCGCACCCTGCGCCTGATCCATTATTCGGCCTGGCTGGCGCGCCGCTGGGACGACCCCGCCTTCCCCGTCGCCTTCCCGTGGTTTAACACGCAGCGGTACTGGCAGGACCGCATCCTGGAACTCAGGGAGCAGGTGGCGTTGATGGATGAAGCGCCATTGTGGCCTGTTTGACCTAAACGCCCGAAAAGGGCGGTAAACGCCCCTCTTCTTGCCGCGCTGATTTGCGCATGCCTGTTCGATAATGGTGCTAATAAATTCCTAGAAGCAACGGAATTCACCCGAACAAGCGAGAAATCATGCAAGCACAGCAAAATCAGCGCCAGGCCGCCTCCCTCACCGTCGCGTATTCCGCCGATGACGAGTTCGACCAGGACAGCATCGTCTCGCTGCATGATTTCAAGGATCTGGAAAGCAAGGCGGAAGCGCCTGCTGCCGCCATCACGCCCGCACTGCAATCCGAACCGCAAGCCGAGCCGGCAGCCGAAGCCCAAGCCGATACCAAGGCGCCAGCCGCGGAACGCCAGAAAATGGAATTGAAAGCCATCCACGAGGCGATTGCCCGCGTGGAAGCGGAAGCGAAAGCTACCTGCGCCGCTGAAAGCCGCGCGCTGGCCGAAGCGCGCGTGCGCTCGCTGGCCGAGGACCGCGCCGCCATCGACGCGGCCGCCGCCGCCGCCGCCCAGCAAAATGCGCAGGCCGCCGAGGAAGCGATTGCCGCCAACCGCGAACGTCTCGACACCATGCGCGCCGCCGCGCAAGCGAGCGTGGCCCGCCTGGAAGCCGTCAAGCAGGAAACGGCCGAACTGCGCGCCCGCGTGGAGTCCGATAATGAAATCCGCCTGGCCGCCGAACAGCGTTCGCGCGCCGAGCAGGAAAGCCGCTTGCGCGCCAGCGAGCAGGTGGCCGTGCAGTCGGAACTGGCCGAACAGGCCGCCCGCGCCGCCGAAGAATTGCAAGTGCAGACGGAGCAGGCGCGCCTGCAGGCCGTCGAGCGCGTCGCCGCTGTGCAGGCGGCCAAGGAAGAAATGGTGGGCATCGCTTCGGCCGACGCACGAGTTGCCGTGCTGGCGCGCGAACGCGAGCGCCATGCGCACGGTGCGCGCCAGACGGCGCAGATGCTGGCCGAAGCGGAAAGCGAAGCGCTGGACTTGACGGTGCAGCGCGAGCGCGCCGACCAGATCGCGCTGGAATCGGCCTTCAACCGCGCCGCCGCCGAAGTGCGCGCCCTGGAAGAAGCGCGCGCGCTGGCGCACCTGGAACAGGAACGCGAAGCCATCGCGCTGGCGCAGGCGGAATCGGAACGCCATGCGGCGCAGTCGCTGCGTTTGCGCCTGCAGACGGAAAAGGAATTGCGCGATGCGGCGATCCACCGCGAGCGCCTGGAAATGGTTGCCGTGGCCAGCGCGCAGGCGCGCCGCGATGCAGACGTGCGCATCCTGGCCGCCACCGAAGCGCGCATCGAGGTAGATCGCCAGCTGCGCGCCGTGGCGCTGGCCCGCGTGGCCGCCGAACAGGATGCGGAAATCGCCGGCCACGCCAAGCTGGAAGCGGAAACGGCGGCTCTCGAAGAAACCAAGGCCCGTGAAGCGGCCGAGCAGGCCGCCGCCGTGGCAGCCGCTCGCGAACTGGAAGAGCAGCAGCGCGCCGCCAGCCTGGCGCAGGAACGGGCCGAACTGGCGCGCCAGGCGTCGGAACTGGTCGCGAGCCAGAACGACGCCGAGCAGGCCGAAGTCGATGCCGGCAAGGCGACATTGGCCGCGCAGGAGCAAGCGTCGCAACTGGCGCAGGAAAAAGCCCGTCAGGCAGAGCAGCTGCTGCAGGCGGAGCAGGAGCGCCTGGCCGCCGAACAAGCCGCCATCGCCGCCTTGAAAGAAAAACTGGAAGCGGAAGCGCTGGCGTTCAACGCGGCGCAGGAACGCATCGCCGCCGAGGGCGCGCAAGCGGAACTGCTGCGCGGCCAGCACGCGGCCGAACAGGCCTTGCGGGAAGCGGCGCAAAAGGAAGCGGACGCCATCCGCATCCTGATGGACCAGGCCCTGGTCGAAGGCGAACAGAAAGCCGCTGCCGCGCAAGCCGTGCAGGCGCAGGCGCGCCTGGCCGTGGAACTGGGCCAGGTGCATAGCGAGCGCGCCCGCGTGGAAGAAGACAAGGCGCAAGCGGCCGAAGCGCTGCTGGCGTCCGAGCGCGATTTCGTCGCGGCCGAACGCGAGTCGCTGGCGCTGATTGCGCAAAAACTGGTGCAGCAGCGCCAGACCAGCAGCGCCGAAGAGCGCGCTTCGCAAGCCATCGCCGGCCGCCTGGAAGCGGAAAAGCAGGCGACGGCGGCAGCCGAAACCCGCGCCGCCATGGAACAGCAAGCGCTCGACGCCATGCGCCAGCGCGAGCAGCTGGAACTGGCCGCGCAGCAGGCCGCCAGCGAGAAACTCGACGCGCAGCAAGCCTTGCTGGCCAGCGCCCAGGCCCATGCGGCCCTGCAGCGCAAGGCGGCCGAGACGACGCGCGCGATGGCGGCCGCCAAGCAGCAATTGCTGGAACGGGAAATGGAGCGCGCGCAGCAGCAAGAGCGCGAACTGGCCGCCCTGCGTGCCAGCCTGGAGCAACCCCAAAGCGCGTTTTCCAGCTCATTGACCGCCGCCCGCGCGAAAGCCGAACAGGTGAGCTCGGCCAGTCTGACGCGGGAAGTGATCGAGAGATTGACGCAGCCGAATGACGCCGGTGCAGTGTGGCGCTCACGTTGAGCTAGAACGTTTAAAACTTCCTGCCCACGCCCACCAGCAACACATCCGCGTCGCGGTGGTAATCCGTTACCACCCGGTTCCACGCCACTTGCGCCAGCCAGTGGCGGTTGACGTGGTAGCGGGCCACGGCTGACAGCAAGCCTGTCAGGCGCGCGTCGTGGCCCTGGGTGTCGCGGCCGTCCCAGGCCACGTACGGCCCGGCACCCATGCCGAATTCCACCTTTTCATTGAGCGAGCGGATCAGCCACAGCTGGGCGGCCGCGCCGCGCCGGTGCGCCAGCGCCGTGCCACCTTCGTCGATGAGGGCGGCGCTCCAGTCCACGTATTTTCCCGCCGCGCGCCGGTATTCCAAGGTGAACGGGCGCGAGGACTCGGAGCGGAAGCTGTTGACGATGGTGTGGCCGGTCGACAAGGTCAAGGTGTCGTCGTAGGCCCAGTTCTGCAGGTGCAGCTTGGCGCCCGGCACGCCGTCATAGCGGTAGCCGGCGCCCACCAGCAGGTGCGTGGTGGCGTCCTTGCCGCTGGGGCGGATGCGATTGATCTGGACCAAGGCATACCAGCGGTTGTCGAATTGCCAGCGCGCCTGCAGGCTGGCGATGGAACCCCAGCCGTGGTCATTGTCGAAATTGTGCGGCGCTTCGTCCGTCTTGGCCGTGTCGAAGAAAAAATAGCGGCCCACGCCGGCACCCAGCATCAGTCCCTGGTCCACGTTTTTCGTGCGCAGCCACACCTGGCCCGCCATGCCGTCGCGGTGATGGTCTTGCGGGTGTCCCTCGTTGATATACGACAGGCTCACCGCATTGTAATTGCCTACCGGCTGCGTGTAGCTGATGGCGGCGACAAAGGTGCGTTCATTGGTCGAGTTGACTTTCAGGGCGCCGGCCATGCCGGAGATATCCTGTGCCTGGGCGGACAGGGGAAGGGCGGCGGACAGCAGGGCCAGGACGGTGTATGGCAGGCGCATGAGGTTTCCAGTGACAGGTGATTACACGCTAAAGGTCGTCTGGCGGGGCATCATGCGATTGCGCAAGAATCTTGCACATTGGCTACATTTATGGACTGTATTGGCCAGAACTTGTCACAAGTGTATAAGAAAGTGAGAATGTGTGAGGCGCGCCAATGATGAGGCGGAAGGGAGGCGCCGGCCTGGAAGGGCTGGCCGGCGCGATGCTGCTGAAGTTGGTGGACTTGCGGTATTACTGGCTCAATACGACCTTATCGGCAAAATATTCCGTCTCGCCGAAGCATTGCGTGGGTACGCCCTTGTGCTGGCTGTAGGTGACGAGGATGCGCTTGCCGGCGGCGGCCGTCAACTGCTTCGCCACCTCCTCATCGCGCACGCTGAACTGGAATTTTTCCGGGATGGTGCCCGGCAGCGCCGTCAGCAGCAATTCACCCTCCCATGTCTTGCAGATCCAGCCCCGCTTGGAGAACTTTTGCAGGTAGCCCGCCCGTTCGCCTTCCGAGTACGAGAAGCTGAGGGCCATCCACGTGTAGGCGGCCAGCAGCAGGAAGCCGGCCACGAGGAAGATGGCAAAGGCGAAGGTGACTTTTTTGGTCGTAGGGGTCATGTTGACTTTTATCGTTAAATTGAAGAAAACCCGGGGTCAGACCCGGCGGGTCTGACCCCAGCCTTCCGCTAGTGGTGTAC